>NZ_JBSFGU010000002.1:0-133891 GCF_053596725.1 Kitasatospora sp. NPDC001660
GTCCAGGGCGACGACGCGGGTCTCCCCCTCCCCGTAGACCTTGTTGAGGCCGGTGGCGCGGGCGGCCGCCCGGCCGGTGCGGACGGCGGTTGCGGTCGACGTGGTCACGGGGGTGCTCCTTGCTGGTCGCGGATTCGTACCTCCATGCTCCGTCGCGTGATCATGGTCTATCGTCGCTCCGCCGAACGGTTGGACCGACCACCGCTGGGTGTACGGGAGCCCGGCACCCTCCTCCTGCGGTATGACGGCGACCCCGAGGGCGGGTCGGTGGCCTGAACCAGTGCCCTTCGTGGCCGAATTGCAAACAGTTCGTCAGATGGCAAGGAAACATGACAACTTCCCGGGCCGGGAACATGCGAAAGGGTGAGCCGGGCGACTAGGCTCAGGGGTGGTCCGCAGGACGCCCGGATGGTGGAACGCAGACACGGGCAGCTTAAAACTGCTTGGCCGCGAGGCCGTGCCGGTTCGAGTCCGGCTCCGGGCACCGCTCGACTCGCGGGGGCGCCGCCGGGCGTCCCCGCCGTGAGTCCTCCCGATGGATCATCCTCGCGGCGTATCCCGATATTTTTGCCAAGCCATTACCCTGGTGCGGGGCGGTGCGGTGCCGCCACGGAGGGAATGAGCAATGAGAAGCAGCAACCCGGTCTTCTCGCGGGAGGGATCCTTCACCCGCGAGCCCGGCTACGCGGGGTTCGGAACCACCGCGCAGGCCGGGGGCCCCTACGGCAACAACCCGTACGCGGGGAGCCCCTACGCCCAGCAGCCTCTGGGGCAGGGCCCGCTGACCGACGAGCAGCTGTACGCGATGTACAACGGCCCGTCCGCCGGCCCGCTGGCCACCGGGCGGATGACGCTCGACGACGTGGTCGCGCGCACGGCCATGACGCTGCTGACCCTGGTCGCCGCCGGCGCGGTGGCCTGGTTCACGCTGCCGTTCGAGAACTTCGGCTTCGCGATCGGCGCCAGCCTGGTGGCCATGGTCATCGGCCTGGTCGTCTCCTTCAAGCGGAGCGTCAGCCCGCCGCTGATCCTGCTGTACGCGGGCCTGGAGGGCTTCGCCCTCGGCGCCGCCACGCACGCCCTCAACGTCAAGCTGCCGGGCATCGCGATCCAGGCGGTGCTGGGCACGGCGGCGGTCTTCGCGGCGATGCTGTTCGCCTACAAGAGCGGGCGGATCCGGGTCACCCCGCGCTACACGCGGATCGGCATCGCGGTCGCCATGGGCTTCGTGCTGCTCACGCTGATCAACGTGATCGCGATGGCCTTCGGCGCCGACCTCGGCCTGCGCTCCGGCCCGCTCGGCATCGTGGTCGGCCTGATCGGCATCGGCCTCGGCGCCTTCTTCCTCTCGCTGGACTTCGCGGCCATCGAGGAGGTCATCGCGCAGGGCGCGCCGCAGAAGGAGGCCTGGCGGGCCGCCTTCGGGCTCACCCTGTCGCTGGTCTGGATCTACGTCGAGATGCTGCGCCTGATCGCCATCCTGCGCGGCGACGACTGATCCCGGTTCCTCGCCGTCCACACTGCCGCCGGGCCCCCGGAGCGCGAGACGCTCCGGGGGCCCGGCGGCGTCTAGGCTCCCTGTCATGCATGACGTACAGCCCCTGGTCGAAGCCGTCGACTCCCTGGCGGACCGTTTCCGTTCGCTGCCGCAGAGCAAGCTGTTGGGCGCCGTGCCCGGGTATCCGTCGCGGGCGGCGGCCGTGTTGGCCCTGGCGCGCCGGCTGGCCGCGCTGGGGGGCGCCGTGGAGGGCGGGCCGGAGCGGGAGTTCCCGGACGCGGGGCCGTTCGCGGTGGGGGACCAGCTGGCCGTCGCCGGGCACGACCTGGCGGTCGCGCTGGCGGCCCTGCCGGAGGGGGCCGAGGTGGCGCTGGCGCAGGAACTGGGCGGGCCCGCCGGGGCGTCCGCGGTGCTGGCCGGGGCGGTGGCGGCGGTCGGCGAGACGGCCGCGCTCTGCGGGTAGGCGGGAACGCCGAAGGCCGCCCCGGTCGGTAACCCCAAGACCTGGGCGGCCTTCGACGCCGTGCGGTGAGCGGCCGTCAGATGCTGGCGACCACCCGGTCGGCGAGGACGTAGACGGCCTCCTCGTCGGTGGAGAAGGTCAGCGAGTACGAACCGGAGAAGCGCGAGCCGCCGAGCAGCCGGACGTGCTCACCGGCCCGGACCGCGTCGATCAGCCGGTAGGCGGCCTCCCGGTCGCCCGGGGCCACGCACAGCGTGGTGCCGTCGGCGAAGGCGTACACGTCCAGGGTGCCCAGCGGGCCCGGGCGGACGTCGACCAGGGCGACGCTCTCGTCGGCGAGGGTGGCCAGCCGGGTGTCGGTCCACTCGCGGGACGGCGCCTGGCTGGGCACGAAGTCGGGGTGCGAGGGGTGGCGGCGCGGGTCGGGCACGGCGACCGGGGCGTCCCCGACGACCGGCTCGGCGTCCAGCAGCCCGGCCTCCAGACCGGTGGCGAGCAGGTCGGCCTCGCGGCGGGCGCGGACGTCACCGGCGGCCTCGGCGCCGGCCGGGTGCCCGGGGCGCAGCGGCGCGCCGCCGTCGGTGCCGGGCTCGGCCGGGGTGGCGCCGCCCTCGCCGATCAGGCCCTCCAGTGCGGAGCGCAGCGCCTCGCCGAACTCCGGGTCCATCGTTCCGGCGTTGTCGGCGGCGTCCTGCGGGCCGGTGGGGCGGGGGAAGAACAGCGGCCACTCGTCGGTGCCGGAGAAGGCGCCGGTGAAGGGCGAGTCGAACAGCGGCGCGTCCTCGGCCGCGCGGGCCTCCTGCTCGGCCCAGAATGCCCGGGCCTCGGTGATCTCCCGCTCGCGGTCGGCGGCGAGCGCCTCGGCGACGGCCCGGCGTATCGCGGCCTCGTCGACCGTGGCCGGCGCGGCCTGCGCGTCCAGTCGGCGGGAGAGTCCCCGGAGGTGGAGCAGCACGGCGGTCGACACGGTGATCAGGATCAGCAGCAGGACGGTGTAGACGGCGCTCACGGAACGTACTCCTAGCGAGGAGTGGAACGGGGTTACGCGTCCACATTGCCGCATATAAGGGTGTGGCCGCAGTGACGAATGTCTAATTCGTACGGAACTTTCGTTCTTGTCCCCAAATTGTTAGGTAACACCGTTCCACGCTGCGGAGTCGATCCGCTCCACAGTGTCGATTTCCGGGCCGGAAACGAAAGAATTGAGGGCCGGATCGACCTCGCGGTTGATCCGGCCCTCAATTACTGTGCGTCACTCCACGTGGGTGGTCCAGGCCCCTCGGAGGGTGTCGGGAGGGTCAGCTGAGGCGCTCGACGACCATCGCCATGCCCTGGCCGCCGCCGACGCACATGGTCTCCAGACCGAACTGCTTGTCGTGCCACTGCAGGGAGTTGACCAGCGTGGTGGTGATCCGGGCGCCGGTCATGCCGAAGGGGTGGCCGACCGCGATCGCGCCGCCGTTGACGTTCAGCCGGTCCAGGTCGATGCCGAGGTCCCGGTAGGACGGGATGACCTGGGCGGCGAAGGCCTCGTTGATCTCGACCAGGTCGATGTCACCGATGCTCAGGCCGGCCCGCTTCAGGGCCTGCTTCGAGGCCTCGACCGGGCCGTAGCCCATGATCTCGGGGGAGAGGGCGCTGACGCCGGTGGAGACGATGCGGGCGAGCGGGGTGATGCCGAGCTCGCGGGCCTTGGTGTCGGACATGATGACCAGCGCGGCGGCGCCGTCGTTCAGCGGGCAGCAGTTACCGGCGGTCACGGTGCCGTCCGGGCGGAACACCGGCTTCAGGCCGGCCACGCCCTCCAGCGTGACGCCGGCGCGCGGGCCGTCGTCCTTGCTCACCACGGTGCCGTCCGGGAGCGTCACCGGGGTGATCTCGCGCTCCCAGAAGCCGGACTTGATCGCGGCCTCGGCGAGGTTCTGCGAGCGGACACCGAACTCGTCCTGCTCGGCGCGGGTGATGCCCTTGAGCGCGGCCAGGTTCTCGGCGGTCTGACCCATCGCGATGTAGGCGTCCGGCAGCAGGCCGTCCTCGCGCGGGTCGTGCCACTCGCCGCCGCCCTCCTCGGCGCGCTTGGCGGTGCGGGCCTGGGCCTCGTCGAAGATCGGGTTCATCGTGCCGGGCATGCCGTCCGAGGTGCCCTTGATGCTGCGCGAGACGGTCTCGACGCCGGCCGAGATGAAGACGTCGCCCTCGCCGGCCTTGATCGCGTGCAGCGCCATGCGGGTCGTCTGCAGCGAGGACGAGCAGTACCGGGTGATCGTCGCGCCGGGCAGGTAGTCCATGCCCATCTGGACGGCCACGATGCGGGCCAGGTTGTGGCCCTGCTCGCCGCCGGGCAGGCCGCAACCGAGCATCAGGTCGTCGATCTCGCGCGGGTCCAGCTGCGGCACCTTGGCCAGCGCGGCCTGGATGATGTGCGCGGTCAGGTCGTCCGGGCGGACGTCCTTGAGCGAACCCTTGAAGGCCCGGCCGATCGGCGAACGGGCGGCGCTGACGATGACGGCTTCGGGCATGCTGGGCTCCTCGCTGGGTGACGGCGGACTGACGTCCGGGAGGAAAGTTACCGCCTGGTAGGTCAGGCGTCACCAGCACCGGCGTGTGAGCTGGCCGACGTGTCCCCGGGGTCGGCGGGTGGCTCCCCGGGGAGCCCGGTGGCCGGCGTCTCGTCCGCCCACGGGCCCGGCAGGCCGACCCGCAGGCGGTGGCGCAGCAGCGCCCAGCGGCGGGTCGCACCCTCGGCCTCGACCGCTGTCACCTCGGTGCCCGCCCGGCTCGCCGCGGCCGCTGCGGCCATCGCCACCGGCAGCACCGTCTCGCCCGGGACCGGACCGGCCGGGTGCTCCTCCTCCGGCCACAGGCCCAGCACGGCGCAGACCGACGGCAGGACGGCCATCGCGGCGGTCGCGTAGCCCTGGGCGGACGGATGGTAGCGGTCGGCGGCGAACATCTCGGGCCGCGCGGCGAACTCCGGCCCCAGCAGCGAGCCCAGGGAGACCGTCCGGCCGCCCGCCTCCACCACGGCGATGGTCTGCGCGGCGGCCAGCTGCCGGCTGAGACGGCGGGCCACCCAGCGCAGCGGCGGGCGCACCGGCTTGATCGTCCCGAGGTCCGGGCAGGTGCCGACCACCACCTCGCAGCCGTTCGCCCGCAGCGCCGCGACGGCCTCGCCGAGCTGGCGCACGGCGAGCTGGGCCGGGCTGTGGCGGGTCACGTCGTTGGCGCCGACCATGATCACGGCGATGTCGGGGCGGTGCGGCAGCGCCTGCTCCAACTGGCCCGAGAGATCGGCGGACCGGCCACCGGAACGGGCCACGTTCACCAGCCGGACCGGGCGCTCGGCGACCGAGGCGAGGCCGGCGGCGAGCAGGGCCCCCGGGGTCTCGCGGGAGCGCAGCACGCCGAGGCCGGCGCCGGTGGAGTCGCCGAGGACGGCCAGCACGAGCGGCGGCTGCGGCGCGGCGGCGGCATCGGCGAAGGCCTCGCCGTAGACGCCGTCGGCCTTCGGCGGGTCGCCCTCCAGGACGCCGATGGCCTGCATGGCGAGCTTGCCCTCGGTCAGCAGCAGCCCGACCAGTCCCACCCCGAGCAGACCGAGACCGCCACCGCCGTATGCCGCAGCGGTGGCGATCCGACGGGCCACTCGGGCCCGCGAGTCCTGCGCCCCTGGCATCCGGTGCCCCCCTTCGCGTTCTCGTACCGCCCCCTCCGGGGCCACGGAATTGCCTGTACACCCCTCCTACCCGGATGGGGGGTGTGGCTACCTGTGGGGGTGGGCCATTGGGGGAGGTGTGCGGGAGGGGAGTCCCGGGGCGCGCGCCACGCCCTAGGCTTTGCAGTACCGAAAGCACTCGCATGCCCATAGACCGGGAGGACCCCCGTGCGGTACCACAACTCGATCATCGACCTGGTCGGCAACACGCCACTGGTCAAGCTGAACAAGGTCACCGAGGGCATCAGCGCGACGGTGCTGGCGAAGGTCGAGTACTTCAACCCCGGCGGCTCGGTCAAGGACCGCATCGCGATGCGCATGATCGAGGCCGCCGAGGCCTCGGGCGCCCTCAAGCCGGGCGGCACGATCGTCGAGCCGACCTCGGGCAACACCGGTGTCGGTCTGGCGATCGTGGCCCAGCAGAAGGGCTACAAGTGCATCTTCGTCTGCCCCGACAAGGTGTCCACCGACAAGATCAACACCCTGCGCGCCTACGGCGCCGAGGTGGTCGTCTGTCCGACCGCCGTCGCCCCGGAGCACCCGGACTCGTACTACAACGTCTCCGACCGCCTGGTCCGCGAGACCCCGAACGCCTGGAAGCCGGACCAGTACTCCAACCCGGAGAACCCGGCCTCGCACTACCACTCCACCGGCCCGGAGCTGTGGGAGCAGACCGACGGGAAGATCACCCACTTCGTCGCGGGCGTCGGCACCGGCGGCACCATCTCCGGCACCGGCAACTACCTGAAGGAGGTGTCCGGCGGCAAGGTCAAGGTGATCGGCGCCGACCCGGAGGGCTCCGTCTACTCGGGCGGCACCGGCCGGCCGTACCTGGTCGAGGGCGTCGGTGAGGACTTCTGGCCCACCGCCTACGACCGCAACGTCGCGGACGAGATCGTCGCCGTCTCCGACAAGGACTCCTTCCAGATGACCCGCCGCCTGGCCAAGGAGGAGGGCCTGCTGGTCGGCGGCTCCTGCGGCATGGCCGTGGTGGCCGCACTGGAGGTGGCGCGCGAGCTCGGCCCGGACGATGTCGTCGTGGTGCTGCTGCCGGACGGCGGCCGCGGCTACCTGTCGAAGATCTTCAACGACGACTGGATGGCCGACTACGGCTTCCTGCCCTCGTCCACCGACGAGGCGCACATCGGCGAGGTGCTCGCCCGCAAGGAGGCCATCGAGCAGGCCGGCATCCCGCAGTTCGTCCACATGCACCCGAACGAGACGGTCGCCGAGGCGGTCCGGGTGCTGCGCGAGTACGGCGTCTCGCAGATGCCGGTGGTCTCCCCGGGGGCCGGCCACCCGGACATCATGGCCGGCGAGGTGATCGGCTCGGTCGTGGAGAAGCTGCTGCTGGAGGGCATCTTCGCGAAGGAGGTCGAGCTCACCGACACGCTGGACAAGGTGATGTCCAAGCCGCTGCCGGTGGTCGGCTCGGGCGAGACGGTCACCAACCTGATGACCGTCCTGGAGAAGGCCGACGCCGCGGTGGTGCTGGTGGAGGGCAAGCCGCAGGGCATCGTCACCCGGCAGGACCTGCTCGGCTTCCTGACCGGTCGCGCCGCGCACTGACGCGCCGTCACCGCGCTTCGCCCGCAGGACGGATGTGAAGGATTCGTGCACGGGCGATGTGGTACACCGGCGTCACCTGCCCGCAGCACGCGGTTAACAACGCTCCGGCATGGTGGTGGTCAACGGCAAGACGCCGAGCGAGGCGACGGCGACCGTCCGGGAGCGGCTCCCCGGTGGTCGCGGTCGGCTCCGGACACGTCGGGCGGCCCTGACCCGGCCGGCCGTGTCCGCTCTCCCCGACCGCTCTGCGGAGGGAGGGGCCCCGCCGTGGGAGGCGTCGTCGTCCCGCCCCTGCCCGGCTCCGGCCGGTCGACAGGGTGCGGCGGCTCCCGCGGCCGCCACCGCGCCGAACGGCGCGTCTCCGCGGCTCCCGGGTGGGGGAGTCCGGCGGAGTGCGGTGGGGCCGGTCCTTCTCCGAGGGACCGGCCCTTCCCGTACGCTCGCACACATGACCAGCACTGAAACGACCGGCCAGGACGCACCGCGCTACGTCCGGCTCAAGATCGAACTGATCGCGGAGATCACCGACGAGGGCGCCCTGAAGGCGGCGGCCCTCGAGCAGGTGGCCGACGACGAGTACCTCGACGACGAGGAGCGCGCCCAGTCCGTCGAGGCCATCGAGGTGGACCCGTCGGGCTCGCTCGCCCACTTCATCGACCCGGTGGCGCTGCTCGGCGACGTGCCGGGCGTCGAACTCGCCTCGGCGACCTGGGAGTCGGCGCAGACCGAGTTCGACCCGGACAGCGAGGAGTGGGACGAGTACTCGGTGGAGGAGTCCGCGGAGTAGCAGGGAAGCACGGCTGCGGAAACGCCCGGCCCGCGCACGCGGATCGGGCGTTTTGGCCCCGGCCGGAGGGGCGTTGGGTCATCTCATAGGATCGCTTACCCTTCGGTGGGTGGAACCGCGAACGGGGCGGATTGCGTTTCTGTATCCGTAATGCCCGGGATGATCAGCAGGGAGAACGCGACGTGACGGCACGCGACGGTCAGGGCCGGTCGGCCGGGGGGAACTGGAGCCGGCGCGGCGTACTCGCGGGCCTGATCGGAGCTCCCGTCCTCCTGCTCGCGGCCTGCAACGACACCAAGAGCGCCGACGCGGGCGGCTCCGGCGGCTCGGGTGGCTCCGGGGGCGGCACCCCGGGCTCCGGCGGCAGTGGCGCGCCGAAGACCTCGGCCGCCGTGATCACCATCAGCCCCGCCGACGGCACCGCCGCCGCCAGCTTCAGCGATCCGGTCAAGGTCACCGTCGCGGGCGGCACCCTCGGCAGCGTCAAGGTCGCCGACTCCACCGGCAAGGAGCTGGCCGGCCAGCTCGCCGCCGACGGCACGAGCTGGACCTCCTCCGCCGCGCCGGTCAGCGGGACCAAGTACACCGTCGCGGCCACCGCCACCGACAGGGACAAGCTGGAGGCGGACGCCAACGCCGCCTTCACCACCGCCACCCCGGCGAACACCTTCGTGGGGTACTTCACCCCCGAGGACGGCTCGACGGTCGGCGTCGGCATGCCGGTCTCGATCAACTTCAGCAAGCCGATCACCGACAAGAAGGCCGTCCAGCAGGCGATCACGGTGACGGCCGAGCCGGGCGTCGAGATCGTCGGCCACTGGTTCTCCAGCACCCGCCTCGACTTCCGGCCGCAGGAGTACTGGGCCAAGGGCACCAAGGTGACCGTCCAGCTGCGGCTCAAGGACGTCCAGGGCGCCAAGGGCGTGTACGGCACGCAGTCCAAGGACGTGGGCTTCACCATCGGCCGCGCCCAGACGAGCGTCGCCGACCTCTCCACCAAGAAGCTCACCGTCACCACGGACGGCCAGGTCAGCGCCGTCTACAAGATCTCCGGCGGGGCGCCCGACCACACGACGTGGGGCGGCAAGATGGTCATCTCGGAGCAGTTCCAGCAGACCCGGATGAACTCGCAGACCGTCAACCTCGGCAGCGAGTACGACATCGCCGACGTGCCGCACGCCCAGCGGCTCACCACCTCCGGCACCTTCGTCCACGGCAACTACTGGTCCTCGCCGTCGATCTTCGGCGGCCAGAACACCAGCCACGGCTGCGTCGGTCTCCAGGACGCCAAGGGCGCGCAGGACGGCAGCACGGACGGCTACAAGTTCTACAAGTCCTCGATCATCGGCGACGTCGTCGAGGTCGTGAACTCCGGTGACAAGACGGTCGCCCCGGACAACGGCCTCAACGGCTGGAACATGAGCTGGGCCGACTGGAAGGCCGGCAGCGCCGTCTGACCCGCGTCACCCGACCACGTCATCCGGATTCCTCCCGGGCGGACCGAACCCCGCGGTCCGCCCGAGGAGTCAGACGGGTGTGAAACGCGAGCAGAGACAGCGACAGGACGCCGAGTTCAGCGCATTCGTCGCCGGGAACGGCCGCCAACTGCTGAGGCTGGCCGAGCTGTTGACCGGCGACCCGCACAGGGCCCACGACATCGTGCAGTCGGCGCTCGAACGCGCCTACCTGCACTGGCACCGGATCACCGGCGACGACCCCACCGCGTACGTCCGCCGGATCGTCGTCAACCAGCACCGCGACTGGTGGCGCCGGCTGCGCAACCACGAGATGCCCACCGACCACACCCCCGACCGGCCGCTCGCCGAGGACCTCGCTGAACGGCAGGCCCAACGGGAGCTGCTGCACCGGGCGCTGGGCACCCTCACCCGCAGGGAGCGGACGGTCGTCGTGCTCCGGTACTACGGGGACCTCACCGAGGCCGCGATCTCGGCCGAACTGGGCATCGCCCAGGGCACGGTGAAGAGCACGCTGCACCGAGCGCTGTCGAAGCTGCGCACACTGCCCGAACTCGCCGACCGCTCCGGCGGGCCGGCGGGGCTCACGACGCACATCGAGGTGACGGTATGAGCTTCGAGGACCGACTCGGAGAGCTGCTCAAGAACGAGGACCCGCAGGCGGCCGGGCCTGACCCGGCACTGGTCATCGTCACCGCGCGCCGCCGCCGGGCCAGGCGCAGGACGGGGATCGGGGCGGCCGTCCTGGCGGTGGCCCTCGTCTGCGGGGCGACGGCGGTGACGGCGGGGAACACCGGGCCGGCCGGCCCGGCGAACGAGGCGGGGGCGATCCCGTCGGGCGGCCCGGTGACGCTCGCGCCGGCGGCGCCGAGCCCGACGGCCACGGCGACGGCGAGCCCGCAGGCGCTGCCGCTCCCCGTGGTGAAGCAGGTCGCCCCGGGGGAGAAGGTGCAGGTCGCCGCCGACTTCCGGATCTCGGTGACCAGGACCGAGCGCTGCGACGAACTGGCCGGCCAGGACGGGAGGTTCGTCGCAGCGCCCGTCTGCCGGGACTCCACCAGCGACAACCTCTCGCGCGGCGAGCCGGTCGTCTACTGCCAGCTGGACTCCAACCTCCAGCGCGACGTCGAGCCCTGCATGTACCTGGGGCCGGCCCCCGCGAAGATCGTCAAGTTCGTGGCGGGCAAGCCAGTTCCGGCCACCCTGATCGTCACTCCGGGCATGGAGAACTGGACGGCCTTCTACTTCACCGGTCCCAGCTCGATCCCGCGGATGCGGCCCGGGACGGCGCGGGTGCCGAGCGACCCGATCGGGGTCTACGACGCCCAGGACCGGCTGCTGGCCTCGTCCGACGGAATGGCGCCCGACGGCTCCCCGCTGCACGTGCCGACCGGGCGCTGAGCCGGCCGGGCCGCCCCCGCCGGCCCTTCCGGTCTGCGTCCGGGCCGGGGCGCGGTCACCTCGGGCGGCCGGCCCCGGAGCCGGTCAGCCCTCGGCGGTGCGGGCCACGCCGATCGGGCAGGAGGCGCCGGTGCCGCCGAGGCCGCAGTAGCCGTTCGGGTTCTTGGCGTCGGAGAGGTACTGCTGGTGGTACGGCTCGGCCGGGTAGAACGGGCCGGCCGGGGCGATCTCGGTGGTGATCGGGCCGAGGCCGAGCGCGGTCAGGGCCGGCTGGAAGGCGTCCCGGGTGGCCGTCGCGGCGGCGGCCTGGGCGGGGGAGTGGGTGTAGACCGCGGAGCGGTACTGGGTGCCCACGTCGTTGCCCTGGCGGTTGCCCTGGGTCGGGTCGTGCGCCTCCCAGAAGGTCTTCAGCAGCCGCTCGTAGGAGACCGCCGCCGGGTCGAACACCACCCGGACCGCCTCGGTGTGCCCGGTCAGCCCGCTGCACACCTCCTCGTACGTCGGGTTGGGCGTGTGGCCGCCCTGGTAGCCGACCAGCGTCGTCCAGACGCCGGGCAGGCGCCAGAACGTGCGCTCGGCGCCCCAGAAGCAGCCCAGCCCGAAGTCGGCCACCTCCAGACCCTCCGGGTACGGGCCCGTGAGCGGGTGGCCGAGCACGGTGTGCGGCTCGCGCAGGGCGAACGCCGGCGTCTCCCGGCCGGGCAGCGCCTGGGCGGCGGGGACGAGCGAGGTCTTGTGGCGGTTGAACAGCACGGCCTGCTCCATCGGGGTAGGGAGGGTTGCCCAGGGGTCAACGCGGGGGGCCGTCGTCCCATTCCGTCCCGGCGGTCCGGAGCGGCCCGTCCCGGCATTCCGGCGGGCACCCGGGCGTACGGCCACTACGCTCGGACCCATGACCGAGCACCAGCTTCCCCAGGGCTTCGAGACCCTCGCCATCCACGCGGGTCAGGAAGCAGACCCCCAGACCGGGGCCGTCGTCACGCCGATCTACCAGGTGTCCACCTACAAGCAGGACGGGGTGGGCGGCCTGCGGGGCGGTTACGAGTACAGCCGCAGCGCCAACCCGACCCGCACGGCACTGGAGGAGTGCCTCGCGGCGCTGGAGGGCGGCGCCCGCGGCCTCGCCTTCGCCTCCGGCCTCGCCGCCGAGGACACCCTCCTGCGCACCATCCTCAAGCCGGGCGACCACATCGTGATCCCCAACGACGCCTACGGCGGCACCTTCCGGCTGTTCGCCAAGGTGCTGACCCGCTGGGGCGTCGAGTTCTCCGTCGCCAACACCCAGGACCTGGCGACCGTCCGCGCAGCGCTGCGGCCCAACACCCGCGCGGTCTGGGTGGAGACCCCGTCCAACCCGCTGCTGGGCATCACCGACCTGGCCGCACTCGCCGAGATCGCGCACGGCGCCGGCGCGCTGCTGGTGGTCGACAACACCTTCGCCAGCCCGTACCTGCAGCAGCCGATCCCGCTCGGCGCGGACGCGGTCGTGCACTCCACCACCAAGTACATGGGCGGCCACTCGGACGTCGTCGGCGGCGCGCTGGTGCTGGCCGACGCGGCCCTCGGCGAGGAGGTCGCCTACCACCAGAACGCGATGGGCGCCGTCTCCGGGCCGTTCGACGCCTGGCTGGTGCTGCGCGGCATCAAGACGCTGGGCGTCCGGATGGACCGGCACAGCGCCAACGCCGAGAAGGTCGCCGAGCTGCTGGCCGGCCACCCCAAGGTCAGCCAGGTGCTCTACCCGGGCCTGCCCGAGCACCCCGGCCACGACATCGCGGCCAAGCAGATGAAGGCCTTCGGCGGCATGGTGTCGTTCCGGGTCGAGGGCGGCGAGGAGGCGGCGGTCGAGGTCTGCAACCGGGCGCAGCTGTTCACCCTCGGCGAGTCGCTCGGCGGCGTGGAGTCGCTGATCGAGCACCCGGGCCGGATGACCCACGCCTCGGCCGCCGGCTCGCCGCTGGAGGTCCCGGCCGACCTGGTCCGCGTGTCGGTCGGCATCGAGTCGATCGACGACCTGCTGGCCGACCTCGAGCAGGCGCTGGGTTAAGGGTGCTGGCCCTGTCTGTCCGCGGTGTAGGACTCCATCGCGTGGTTGAAGCGGGCCAGTAGCGCGCAGAACGCGTGCTGCTCCTCCGGGTGCCAGCCGGCCACCAGGCGGCGGGTCAACTCGGCTCTGCCGTCGCGGACTTCGGACAGGCGGCGGGCGCCGAGCGAGGTCAGTGCGAGGCGGACGGCGCGGCGGTCGGCCGGGTCCTGGACCCGGCCGACCAGCCCGGCCGCGACCAGCGGGGCGACCTGGCGGGTCACCGTGGAGGAGTCGACGCCGAGCGCGTCGGCCAGCGCCTTGACGATGGCCGGTCCGTGCCGCTCCAGGCGGTCGAGCAGCAGGTAGGCGGCCCGGTCCAGCGCGCCGAGGCCGTCGGAGGTCCGGACCTGTTCCATCCGGCGGGCGAACACCGCCAGCTGGTACTGGAGTTGGGTGTGCACGGGGTCGGTGCGGTCGGTGGCCTGGGGCGAGGTCGTCGTCATCGCGGCTCACGATCGTCGTGCGGTGAGGGAGGCTCAGAAGCAGCAGCGTACGCGGGCCGGGCGGACCCGGGAACAGTCCCGGCATGCCGGATTGCCGGTCGCCGCCGCCGTAGGCTGGCGTTATGCGCAACCTGCCGATCACCCTCGACGACGTCCGCGGGGCCCAGAAGATGCTCGCCGGGGTCGCCCGGGTGACCCCGATGGAGGGCAGTCGGCACCTGTCGTCGCTGATCGGCGCTCCGGTCCACCTGAAGTGCGAGAACCTCCAGCGCACCGGCTCGTTCAAGCTGCGCGGGGCGTACGTGCGGATCGCGGGACTCACGCCGGTGCAGCGGGCCGGCGGAGTGGTCGCGGCGAGTGCCGGGAACCACGCCCAGGGGGTGGCGCTGGCGGCCGCGCTGCTGGGCGTCCGTTCGACCGTCTTCATGCCGGTGGCCGCGCCGCTGCCGAAGGTCTCGGCGACCCGCGAGTACGGCGCCGAGGTCCGGCTGCACGGCAGCACGGTGGACGAGGCGCTGCAGGCCGCGCAGCGGTACTCGGAGACGACAGGCGCGGTGTTCATCCACCCCTTCGACCACTGGGACGTGGTCACCGGCCAGGCCACCGTGGGCCTGGAGATCCTGGAGCAGTGCCCCGAGGTGCGGACCATCCTGGTCGGCGTGGGCGGCGGCGGGCTGCTGGCCGGGATCGCGGCGGCGGTCAAGCCGCTGCGGCCGGACGTGCGGGTGGTCGGCGTGCAGGCGGCGGGCGCCGCCGCGTACCCGCCCTCGCTGGCCGCCGGGCGGCCGGTGTCGCTGGAGCGCTTCGCCACCATGGCGGACGGGATCATGGTCGGCCGCCCCGGGGACATCCCGTTCGAGGTGGTCAACGCGCTGGCGGACGGGATCCGGACGGTCTCCGAGGACGCGCTGTCGCGGGCGCTGCTGCTGGGCCTGGAGCGGCTGAAGCTCGTCGTCGAGCCGGCCGGGGCGGCCCCGATCGCGGCGCTGCTGGAGGAGCCGGGATCCTTCGAGGGCCCGGTGGTGGCCGTCCTGTCGGGCGGCAACATCGACCCGCAGCTGATGCAGCGGGTACTGCGGCACGGGCTGGCGGCGGCCGGGCGGTACCTGTCGCTGCGGGTGCGGCTCGCGGACAAGCCGGGCTCGCTGGCGGGCCTGCTGGGCGTCCTGACCAGGGTGGACGCGAACGTGCTGGACGTCGCGCACGTGCGGACCGACCCGCGGCTCGGGCTGACCGAGGTCGAGGTCGACCTGCACCTGGAGACCAAGGGGCCGGAGCACTGCGCGGTGGTGCTCGGCGAACTGCGGGACGCGGGGTACGTCGTTTCCAGCTGACGAATCGGCGGCCGGCATCCGGCGTTCGGCATCCGGCATCGGACATCTTTAAATTCCCTTGACGCGATATATCGTGAGCTGCCAGACTCGCGATACATCGCGTTCTCTGTCCGTGGGCGAAAACCGAGTCGCCCGCGTGCCCGAAACCCGGGCGCAGTGGGACAGGTCGCCCATTCGTCCGAGGAGATGAGGCAGGCCATGGCGCCAGCCATCCAAGCCGAGAACCTGGTGAAGACCTTCGGCGACGTACGCGCCCTCGACGGCGTCAGCCTGGACGTCCCCGAGGGCACGGTGCTCGGGCTGCTCGGCCCCAACGGCGCCGGCAAGACCACCACCGTGCGGGTGCTCACCACCCTGCTGCAGCCCGACTCCGGCCGGGCCGTGGTCGCCGGGGTCGACGTGCTCAGGCACCCCAACCGGGTTCGCAGCCTGATAGGCCTCTCCGGTCAGTACGCCGCCGTCGACGAGTACCTGACCGGTTTCGAGAACCTCCAGATGGTCGGCGAGCTCTACCAGATGAGTGCGCGCGACGCGAAGGCCCGCGCGCTGGAGCTGCTGGAGTGGTTCAACCTCGCCGAGGCCAAGGACCGCACCGCCAAGACCTACTCGGGCGGCATGCGCCGGCGCCTCGACCTCGCCGCGGCGCTGGTCGTCCGGCCGCCGGTGATGTTCCTCGACGAGCCGACCACCGGCCTCGACCCGCGCAACCGGCTCGCGCTCTGGGAGGTCATCGAGACGCTGGTCGAGCAGGGCACCACGCTGCTGCTCACCACCCAGTACCTGGAGGAGGCCGACCGCCTCGCCCACGACATCGCCGTGGTCGACCACGGCCGGGTGATCGCCCGCGGCACCGCCGACCAGCTCAAGGCGCAGATCGGCGGTGAGCGGATCGAGGTCGTCGTGCACGGTGGCGACCACGTCGCCGAGGCGGTCGCGGCGCTGTCCGGGTACGCGCTCGGCGAGGCCGCCGTCGAGCGCAACACCCGGAAGATCACCATCCCGGTCAGCGGCGGCGCCCGGGTCCTCGCGGACGTCATCCGCGAGCTCGACGCCCGCTCGATCGAGATCGACGACATCGGCCTGCGCCGCCCGACCCTGGACGACGTCTTCCTGACGCTCACCGGGCGCGTCGCGGAGTCCGCGGACGACGAGAACGGATCCGACGCCAAGGATCGCGGCCGCCCCGGCCGCGACCGGGGCGGCGAGGGCGGCACCGACCAGGACAAGCAGGCCGTCGCGGCCGGAACGGAGCGCTGAGATGAGCACCGCCACCGAGCACGCGATCGGCGCGGCGATGCCCCGGCAGCGCCGGGGGCTCTCCGCGACCCTGCACGACTCCTGGGTCGTCGCCAAGCGCAACCTGCGCCGGATGTCCCGGATACCCGAGATCGTGGTCTTCGGGCTCATGCAGCCCGTCATGTTCGTGCTGCTGTTCTCCTACGTCATGGGCGGGGCGATCCAGATCCCCGGGACGCAGGCCAGCTCCACCTCCTACATCCAGTTCCTGATGGCCGGCATCTTCGCCCAGACCGTCACCTTCGCCACCGCCGGGGCCTCGGCCGGCATCGCGGAGGACATGACCAAGGGTCTGGTGGACCGGTTCCGCTCGCTGCCGATGGCCCGCTCGGCGGTGCTGGTCGGCCGCACCCTGGCCGACCTGTGCCAGACGGCGTTCACCGTGATCGTGCTGGCCCTGGTCGCGCTGGCGGTCGGCTGGCGGATCCACGACGGGATCCTCGACGCGCTCGGCGCGTTCGTCCTGCTGCTCCTGCTCGGCTACGCCTTCTCGTGGATCGGCGCGCTGATCGGCCTGTCGGTGCGCAGCCCCGAGGCGGCCACCTCGGCCGGGCTGATCTGGCTGTTCCCGCTGACCTTCGTGTCCAACGCGTTCGTGCCGGTCGGCTCGATGCCGGGCTGGCTGCAGGGGATCGCGTACTGGAACCCGTTCAGCGCCACCGTGCAGGCCTGCCGGGACCTGTTCGGCAACCAGGTCGGGCCGGTGGACAGCGCCTGGCCGATGCAGCACGCGGCGCTGGTGTCGCTGGGCTGGTCGGTGCTGATCACCACGGTGTTCTCGTGGCTGTCGGTGCGCAGGTACCGCTCGGCCGCGGGCTGAGCCGGGTCCGGACGTGCCGAAGGGCGGCCGCGGAGCTCCGCGGCCGCCCTTCGTGTGCTGTGGGGGCGGGTCAGCCGGCGTGCGGCGTGACCTTGAGGATCTTCACCATGGCCGGCTTGCCGTTCGGCAGCTCGTAGGTGGCCTCGTCGCCGATCTTCTTGCCGTCGATCGCGCGGCCCAGCGGCGACTGCGGCGAGTAGACGTCCAGGTCGTCGGCGCTGGCCACCTCGCGCGAGGCGAGCAGGAACTCCATGGTGTCGTCCTCGTCGCCGTCGAAGGCGACCGTGACGATCATGCCCGGGGCCACCACGCCCGAGTCCGCGGGGGCCTCGCCGACCTTGGCGCGCTCCAGCAGCTGGGTCAGCTGACGGATGCGCAGCTCGTACTTGCCCTGCTCCTCCTTGGCGGCGTGGTAGCCGGCGTTCTCCTTGAGGTCGCCCTCCTCGCGCGCCGCCTCGATCTTCTGGGCGATCTCGATGCGCCAGGGCCCGGTCAGGTGATCCAGCTCGGCCTTGAGCTGGTCGTAGCCGGCCTGAGTGAGCCAGGTCACGTTCTCACTGGTCTGGGTCACAGGTGCTCCTCGTAGGTGCTGGGGCTGTGCTGAGGGTGTGAGTCGTCAGCAGGGGGTTGGTGGTGATATCGGTCTTAACTACAAAGCAACGCCCGCTCCCGTACCATCCGGTGCGGAAGGGGCGAAACCACGAGCCTAACAAGTCCTGCCGACAAGCGGGAGGGCCGTTGGCGCGCCATTGACGAGAGCGTTGCGCCAAGGTGTACAGCAACCGGGGCGGGGCTTCTTCTGGATGCCCGCTCACGAGATCGAATATGCGCAGGTTGCCGGGCTCCGCGCCACCGAACAGCCGGTTGGTTCGTGGGTCACTTGGCGGGCGTGCAGCCCAGGAGCTCGGCGGTGGTGCCCCGCGCGGTGGTGCGCAGGCTGACCACGGCGTCGTAGCTGGAGCCCGCGGCCGGGACGGGGAAGTCGGCCAGCCCGACCACCGCGCCGTCGGAGCCCTGCGAGCGGACGGTGCAGCTGCCGGCCGTCCCGTCGTCCTTGTTCACCGAGAGGTGCAGCTGCACCTCGGAGTCCGACACCACCTGGAAGGTCGGCACCGAGCCGTTGATCGCCGTCTCGCGGAGCAGGTAGGAGCCGCCCAGCCAGGCGATCAGACCGAGGCCGAGGACGCCGCAGACCGCGCCGACGACCTTCAGGCGACGGTCCGCGTCACGGTCGGCGCTCCGGCCGTAGCGTCCCTCGGGCACCTTGGCGGTGGTGGTGTCTGCGGTCATCGGGCCGAGTCCTCTCCGGGGAAGGGTCGCGCGGGTGGTGCGGGGAATGCGGCGCTCCTCCAGTCCGTCACTATAGGAGGGGCACGCCCGCGGCCGATGCGGCGGGGGGCAGGGCTCGGCCGCGCCGGCGGACGTCCGGTGTCCGGCCCTGCGGTGACACGGTCCCTGAGTGTGCGGCTCGGACGACGGGCGGGCCGGCCTTCGCGCGGACGCCCGGACCATATGGAAGGAACGCAAGGCGTTGACTGAGCAGTTGCGACTGATGGCGGTGCACGCCCACCCGGACGACGAGTCCAGCAAGGGTGCGGCCACCATGGCCATGTACGTCGACCAGGGGGTGGACGTGCTCGTGGCCACCTGCACGGGGGGCGAGCGCGGGTCGGTCCTCAACCCCAAGCTCCAGGGGGACCCGTACGTCGAGGAGAACATCCACGAGGTCCGGCGCAAGGAGATGGACGCCGCGCGGGCGATCCTCGGGGTCAGGCAGGCCTGGCTGGGCTTCGTCGACTCCGGCCTGCCCGAGGGGGACCCGCTGCCCCCGCTGCCCGAGGGCTGCTTCGCCCTGCAGGACGTGAAGGAGGCGGCCGAGCCGCTGGTCCGGCTCATCCGCGAGTTCAAGCCGCAGGTCATCACGACCTACGACGAGAACGGTGGCTACCCGCACCCCGACCACATCATGACCCACAAGATCACCATGGTGGCCTTCGACGCCGCAGGCGACCCGGACGCCTACCCGGAGGCCGGCGAGCCCTGGCAGCCGCTGAAGCTGTACTACAACCACGGCTTCCCGATGGGCCGCATCCGCGCGCTCCACGCGTACCTCACCGAGCACGGCCACGACTCCCCGTACGGCGAGTGGATCGCCGGCTGGGAGAAGAGCGGCCGCAAGGAGCGCGAGATCACCACCCGGGTGCGCTGCGAGGACTGGTTCGAGACCCGCGACCGCGCGCTGATCGCCCACGCCACCCAGATCGACCCGGACGGCCCGTGGTTCCGCGTCCCGCTGGAGGTCCAGCGCGACGTCTGGCCCACCGAGGACTACGAGCTCGCCCGTACCCTGATCGATGTGGACCTGCCGGAGGACGACCTGTTCGCCGGCCTGCGCACCCCCACCCTGGCGGTCGATGCCGCCGACACGCGCGACTGACCCACCCCCCGATGGCCCGGCTCTCCGTGAGCCGGGCCACCATAGAGATATGAGCGCCCCCGTGAACCTCGTCCACTTCGCCGCCGACCTCGCCGTCGACGACGCCAAGGTCACCCCCGGTCTCCTCGGCTTCGCCGTGTTCGCCGCCCTCGGCGTGGCCACCTGGTTCCTGGCCAAGTCGATGAACCGCCAGTTCAAGAAGGTCAACTTCGCCGAGGACCCGGAGTCCCCGAAGGAGTGATCCCCCGGCCCCCGTCCGGGCGCCGATGCGCGAGGATGGGACCATGCCGAACCGTCTCGCGGACGCGACCTCGCCCTACCTGCTGCAGCATGCCGGGAACCCGGTCGACTGGTGGCCGTGGGGGGTGGAGGCGTTCGAGGAGGCGCGGCGGCGCGGGGTGCCCGTGCTGCTGTCCGTCGGGTACGCGGCGTGCCACTGGTGTCACGTGATGGCGCACGAGTCGTTCGAGGACGGGAACGTCGCCGAGTACCTCAACGAGCGGTTCGTCGCCGTCAAGGTGGACCGGGAGGAGCGGCCGGACGTCGACGCCGTCTACATGGAGGCCGTGCAGGCGGCCACCGGGCAGGGCGGCTGGCCGATGACGGTGTTCCTGACCCCGGACAAGGAGCCGTTCTACTTCGGCACATACTTCCCGCCGCAGCCCCGGCACGGCATGCCGTCCTTCCGGCAGGTGCTGGAGGGCGTCGACGCGGCCTGGCGGGACCGGCGCGAGGAGGTCGGCGAGGTGGCCGGCCGGATCCGGGCCGACCTCGCCGAGCGGGCCGCGGTGTACTCGGCCGGCGCGCACCACCCGCCCGCGGCGGCGGACCTGCACCAGGCGCTGGTCACCCTCAGCCGCGACTTCGACGAGCGGCGGGGCGGCTTCGGCGGCGCGCCCAAGTTCCCGCCGGCCATGGTGATCGAGTACCTGCTGCGCCACCACGCCCGCACCGGCTCGCAGGCGGCGCTGGAGATGGCCGTTCGCACGGGCGAGGCGATGGCCCGCGGCGGCATCCACGACCAGCTCGGCGGCGGCTTCGCCCGGTACGCGGTGGACGCCGGGTGGGTGGTGCCGCACTTCGAGAAGATGCTGTACGACAACGCGCTGCTGCTGCGCGCGTACCTGCACCTGTGGCGGGCGACCGGCTCCCCGCTGGCGCGCCGGGTGGCACTGTCGACGGCGGACTTCCTGTTGCGCGAACTCCGCACGCCCGAGGGCGCTTTCGCCTCCGCGCTGGACGCCGACAGCCTCGACGAGGAGACCGGCGCCTCCGTCGAGGGCGCGTACTACGTGTGGGAGCCGGGGCAGCTGGTGGACCTCCTCGGTCCGGCCGACGCCGCCACCGCCGCCCGGCTGTTCTCGGTGACCGCGGACGGCACGTTCGAACATGGCACCTCCGTCCTCCAACTCCTGGCCGATCCCGAGGACTTCGACGAGTTCGAGGCCATCAGGGAGCGGCTCCTGGCGGCCCGGACCCAGCGGCCCGCGCCCGCCCGCGACGACAAGGTGGTCGCCGCGTGGAACGGCCTCGCCATCGCCGCCCTCGCCGAGACCGGCGCCCTCCTCGGCCGGCCCGATCTCGTCGAGGCCGCCGAGCGCGCCGCCGACCTGCTGCTCGCCGTCCACCTCACCCCCGACGGGCGGCTGCTGCGCACCTCCAGGGACGGCCGGGCCGGCACCAACGCGGGCGTCCTGGAGGACTACGCGGACACCGCCGAGGGTTTCCTCGCGCTGTACGCCGTCACGGGTGAGCCGGAGTGGCTCCAGCTGGCGGGCGGGCTCCTCGACACCGTGCTCAAGCACTTCACCGACGGGGCGTCCGGCGCGCTGTACGACACCGCCGACGATGCCGAGGAGCTGATCCGGCGACCGCAGGACCCGACCGACAACGCGACCCCGTCCGGCTGGACGGCCGCCGCGGGCGCCCTGCTCACGTACGCCGCGTACACCGGCTCGGCCCGCCACCGCACCGCCGCCGAGCGGGCGCTCGGCATCGTCGGCGCGCTCGCCGCGCGGGCGCCGCGGTTCATCGGCTGGGGCCTCGCCGTCGCGGAGGCGCTGCTCGACGGGCCGCGCGAGGTCGCTGTCATCGGTCCCGCGGACGACCCGGCGACGGCCGCGCTGCGGCGGGCGGCGCTGCTGGGCACCGCGCCGGGGGCGGTCGTGGCGGTGGGGGCGCCGGCGACCGGCGACACCGAGGTGCCGCTGCTGGCCGACCGGCCTCTGGTGGGCGGGGCGCCCGCGGCGTACGTCTGCCGGCACTTCGCGTGCGACGCGCCGACCACGGACGCGGCGGTGCTGGGCGAGCGGCTGGGCGTGGCGGTCGAGTAGCCGCAGGGCTTCGAAGGGCGCGCTCAAATCGCTGGTGGCCCGGACCGCCGCTGCGCGAGAATGCCGCATGACCTGGACCGTGAGCAGTTCCCTCGACGACTTCCGCGAGCGGGCGGGCGGCTTCCTCGCCGCGCACCCTGCCGAGAACACCGTCCTGCTCACTGTCGTACAGCGGCTCGCCACGGCCGGACCGCACGTCTTCGGGGACCGGCCGCCGGTCTTCGGGTGGTGGAGCGCGGCGCAGGGCGGCCCGGTCGGGGGCGCCTTCCTGCAGACGCCGCCGCACGAGCCCCGGCTCGGCCGCATGCCGGCCGACGCGGCGGCCGAGCTGGCCGCCGAACTCGCCTCCGGACCCGCCTCGGATGGGCCGGGTTCCGTCGAGGTTCACGGGGTGAGCGGCGGGGTGGACGCGGTCCGGGCCTTCGCCGCCGCGTGGAGCGCCACCGCCGGGTGCGGCTGGTCCGTCAGGGAAAACCTACGGCTTTACCGGCTCGGCGAGCTGACCGGCCCGCCGCGCCCGCCGGCGGGCCGCCACCGGCGCGCCTCGGCGGCCGACCGGGCCCTGGTGATCCGCTGGTACGAGGAGTTCCGCGACGAGGCCGGCGTGCTGGCGCCGAACATCCCGAAGTCCGTCGACGACCGGATCGCCGCCGGGGGCCTGCACCTCTGGGAGGACGGCGGCGAGCCAGTCGCGCTGGCCGGCAACAGTCCGGTCATCGCCGGCATGTCCCGCATCGGTCCCGTCTACACCCCCGCCGACCGCCGCGGCCGTGGCTACGCGAGCGCCGTCACCGCCGCCGCCACGGCCCACGCCCTCGCCGAGGGCGCCGCGGAGGTGCTGCTGTACACCGACCTGGCCAACCCGGTCAGCAACTCGATCTACCAGCAGATCGGGTACCGGCCGGTGGAGGACTGCCTGGCAGTGGACTTCACGGCCCGGTAGACCGGGAATCGACAGCAACTCTCAAAAGATGGCGTCCGTCAACACGGAAGGGTGATCCAGGGGCCGGGGGCGCTGCGCGGTGTGTGCGGGAAGTGCGGTCTCCGCACGTGGAATTGACGCAACGTTGATCTGTCGTTCGCCGCCCGGAGGCAGCCGGGAGTGACTGTCGGTAGATACCATGTGGCAATCGGTCAGTGCTGGCCGACGCGTGCCGAGAGCGGAGAAGGGGTGGGGCGGCAGGAGCCGACCACGAGCCCGGCGCCGGGAAAGGGGAGCCGTAGTGGCTGACAGTGACGACAGGCGGGCCAGTGCCCAGGTGTGGGGCGCGGCCGTGGTGGTGGGGTCCGCGCTCGCCGTGGTCGCGGCCTATCTGATCAACGGAGCCGCGCTGGTCCTGGCGGTCGCCGGGGTCGAGGTGCTGCTGCTCATGGTGTACGTCGCACGGCGCTGGCGGGCGCTCCACCGGGCGGACGCGCCGGGCGGCCACCGTCCGTCCGGCGCGACCCCGGACGCCGCGCACTGCGAGCGCTGCCGTCGGGCCCGCGAGGCGCTGGACGCGCGCCAGTCGCGCGGCGGCGCGGGCGCCGAGGGCCGCCCGCCGTACCGGCACCGCCCGCGGGGCCGGGTACCGCACGAGCACCCGTGGACAGCCGAACGGGCGGTCACCCGGTCCGTGGACGTGGACCGGACGACCGCCCGCGGTGGTGCGCCGGACTCAGCCGGCCGCGCTGTAGGCCACCAGTGAGACCCCGACGTACTGCACGATGAACGCGCCGAGGGTGAAGGCGTGGAACACCTCGTGGAACCCGAACCAGCGCGGTGACGGATCGGGCCGCTTGAGCCCGTACACCACCCCGCCGATGCTGTAGAGCACCCCGCCGACGATCATCAGCACCAGGACGGCCACGCCGCCGGTGCGCAGGAAGTCCGGCAGGAAGAACGCGGCGGCCCAGCCCAGCGCGATGTACACCGGCGTGTACAGCCAGCGCGGCGCGCCGACCCAGAACACCCGGAACGCGATCCCGGCCAGCGCGCCGCCCCAGACCGCCCAGAGCAGCACCTGCTGGGCGGCGCCCTTCAGCAGCAGGATCGTGAACGGCGTGTAGGTGCCCGCGATGATCAGGAAGATGTTCGCGTGGTCCAGCCGGCGCAGGACGGCGTCCCCGCGCGGCCCCCAGTCGAAGCGGTGGTAGACCGCGCTGACCCCGAACAGCAGCCACGCGCTGACCGAGTAGATCGCGCACGCGATCTTGGCGGGCGTGGAGTCGGCCAGGCAGACCAGGACGATCCCGGCGGCGACCGTGGCGGGGAACATCCCGGCGTGCAGCCAGCCGCGCCACTTCGGCTTGCTCTCCGTCGCGTTCCCGGCGCCCCGCGCGAGCTCAGCAGTCATGCACAGCATGCTACCCGGTACTTACGGACCCGTAGGTTACCCACAGGTAGGAAGTGGCGATCGCCACACTTCGACATTTTGGAGCATTTGAAGTGTGGCGCAGCGCACTCCGTCCCGGACGTGGGCGACTTGTTACTTGCCAGTAATCGTACTGACTGTAGTAAAAGATGCGTCAATTTCGACGGTGCGCCGCAGTTGGGCCTTGAGGCCGGAGCTACGCTGCAAGCACCCTCAGACCCCCGCTACGCCGTCTCCCCGCCGGGATGGCGTGAAACGGAGCGATCGTGTCGTACGAGATCTCTGCTGTCAGCGCGTCCGCGCCCACCCGTCACCAGCGCCTGGTGGCGTGGGTGAGCGAGATCGCTGAGCTCACCCAGCCGGACCGCATCGAGTGGTGCGACGGTTCCGACGAGGAGTACCAGCGCCTCGCGGACCTGCTGGTGGCTCAGGGCACCTTCAAGAAGCTGAACGAGGAGAAGCGCCCGAACTCCTACTACGCCGCCTCGGACCCGTCCGACGTGGCGCGCGTGGAGGACCGCACCTTCATCTGCTCCGAGCAGGAGAAGGACGCCGGCCCGACCAACCACTGGAAGGCCCCCGCCGAGATGCGGGCCGTCTTCCAGGGCGAGGCTGGCCTGTTCCGCGGGGCGATGAAGGGCCGCACGATGTACGTCGTGCCGTTCTCGATGGGCCCGGTCGGCTCCCCGCTGGCCGCCTACGGTGTCGAGATCACCGACTCCGCCTACGTCGCCGTGTCGATGCGCGTGATGACCCGCATGGGCAAGGCCGTGCTCGACCAGCTCGGCGAGGACGGCGACTTCGTCAAGGCCGTGCACACCGTCGGTGCCCCGCTCGCCGAGGGCCAGGCGGACGTCCCGTGGCCGTGCAACAGCACCAAGTACATCTCGCACTTCCCGGAGACCAAGGAGATCTGGTCCTTCGGCTCGGGCTACGGCGGCAACGCCCTGCTCGGCAAGAAGTGCTACGCGCTGCGCATCGCCTCGACGATGGCCCGCGACGAGGGCTGGCTGGCCGAGCACATGCTGATCCTGAAGCTCACCCCGCCGGCGGGCCCCGCGGGCGAAGCGGAGCCGAAGTACGTGGCCGCCGCCTTCCCGTCGGCCTGCGGCAAGACCAACCTGGCGATGCTCCAGCCCACCATCCCGGGCTGGAAGGTCGAGACGATCGGCGACGACATCGCCTGGATGCGCTTCGGCGCCGACGGCCGCCTCTACGCCATCAACCCGGAGGCCGGCTTCTTCGGCGTCGCCCCCGGCACCGGCGTGGACACCAACGCCAACGCCATCGACACCCTCTGGGGCAACACGGTCTTCACCAACGTCGCCCTCACCGACGACGGCGACGTGTGGTGGGAGGGCCTCACCGACGAGCCCCCGGCGCACCTCACCGACTGGCGCGGCAACGACTGGACCCCCGAGTCCGGCACCCCGGCCGCCCACCCGAACGCCCGCTTCGCCGTCCCGGCCGCGCAGTGCCCGACCATCGCCCCCGAGTGGGAGGACCAGGCGGGCGTGCCGATCTCGGCGATCCTGTTCGGCGGCCGCCGCGCCACCGCCGTCCCGCTGGTGACCGAGTCCTTCGACTGGCAGCACGGCGTCTTCCTCGGCGCCAACATCGCCTCCGAGAAGACCGCCGCCGCCGAGGGCACCGTGGGCGAGCTGCGCCGCGACCCGTTCGCGATGCTGCCGTTCTGCGGCTACAACATGGGCGACTACTTCGCCCACTGGCTGAAGATCGGCGCGCAGGCGGACGCGTCGAAGCTGCCGAAGATCTACTACGTGAACTGGTTCCGCAAGAACGCCGAGGGCAAGTTCGTCTGGCCCGGCTACGGCGAGAACAGCCGCGTGCTCAAGTGGATCGTCGAGCGCCTGGAGGGCACCGGCGAGGGCGTCAAGACCCCGATCGGCGTGCTGCCCACCACCGACGGCTTCGACCTGGACGGCCTGGAGCTGGCCAAGGAGGACCTCGACCTGCTCTTCACCGTGGACGCCGACATCTGGCGCCAGGAGGCCGCGCTCGTGCCGGCCCACCTGGAGATGTTCGGGGAGCACACCCCGAAGGAGCTGTGGGACGAGTACCGGGACCTGGTCGCGCGTCTCGGCTGAGCCTGAGCTTCAGCGGATGACAGAGGCCGGTGCGCCGCACGAACTGCGCACCGGCCGAGCGACAGGACGGCCGGAGCCCCGCCGCACGATCTTTCCCCGACCAAGGAGATCGCGCGGACCGGGACTCCGGCCGTAGCGCTTTCCGGGCCCGGGCCGGATCGGCACCGCGTTGACCATCACGGCTGGGTGTAGCCGCTGAGGAAGTCGCCGATCCTGGTGACGGCGTCGGTGATCTCCTCGGCGCGGGGGAGGGTGACGAGACGGAAGTGGTCGGGCTCGGGCCAGTTGAAGCCGGTGCCCTGGACCAGCAGGATGCGCTGGGAGCGCAGCAGGTCGAGCACCATCTGGGCGTCGTCCTTGATCTTGTAGACCTTCGGGTCCAGCCGGGGGAAGGCGTAGAGCGCGCCCTTGGGCTTGACGCAGCTGACGCCCGGGATGTCGTTGAGCAGCTCGTACGCGGCGTCGCGCGAGGCGAGCAGCCGACCGCCGGGCAGGACGAGGTCGCGGACCGACTGCCGGCCGCCGAGCGCCGCGGCCACGGCGTGCTGGGCCGGCATGTTGGCGCACAGGCGCATCGAGGCGAGCACGGTGAGGCCCTCGATGTAGCTGCGGGCGCGGTGGCGGTCGCCGGACAGGACCATCCAGCCGGAGCGGAAGCCGGCCACCCGGTAGGACTTGGAGAGCCCGTTGAAGGTGACGCAGAAGAGGTCGGGCGCGAGCGTGGCCAGCGGGACGTGCTCGGCGTCGTCGTAGAGGATCTTGTCGTAGATCTCGTCGGCGTAGACGACCAGGTCGTGCCGCCGGGCGATCTCGACGATCCCCTCCAGGACCTCGCGCGGATAGACCGCGCCGGTCGGGTTGTTGGGGTTGATCACGACGATGGCCCGGGTCCGGTCGGTCACCCTGGCCTCGATGTCGGCGAGGTCCGGGTACCACTCGGCCTGCTCGTCGCAGCGGTAGTGCACGGCGGTTCCGCCGGCCAGCGACACCGAGGCGGTCCACAGCGGGTAGTCGGGCGCCGGGACGAGCACCTCGTCGCCGTCGTCGAGCAGCGCGGTCATCGCGAGCTGGATCAGCTCGGAGACGCCGTTGCCGAGGAAGACGTCGTCGACGGAGAGACCGTGCAGGCCGCGGTCCTCGTAGTGCATGACGACCGCGCGGCGGGCGGACAGCAGGCCCTTGGAGTCGCCGTAGCCGTGCGCGTTCGCGAGGTTGCGCAGGATGTCCTGGAGGATCTCCGGGGGCGCCTCGAAGCCGAACACGGCGGGGTTTCCGGTGTTGAGCTTGAGGATGCGGTGGCCCTGTTCCTCCAGCCGCATGGCCTCGTCGAGCACCGGCCCACGGATGTCGTAGCAGACGTTGGCGAGCTTGCTGGACTGGATGACCTGCATGACCGGCTACTTTAGGGCCACCGCCGGGCCCCGCGGTGCGCGTGCCGGAACACGCGCCGCCGGGCCCGGAGAAGGCTCCTTCGATCGGCAGGCGGTGCCGTCAGCGGACCTTCCAAACCAGGGGTGCGGTGTCCAGGATGTTTCCGTACGTGAGGAACGCCGGCGGGTTCTCGTTCGGAACGAGATAGACGGCACACAGCTTCACCGACTGCCCCGGCGCGAGCGTCACGAGCGACTTGGTGTCGCACTGCGGGATCGCCTTCTCCAGCGTGGGCGCCGGCAGCGCGCCTGCCGAGTGGTCCTTGGGCTTCACCCACACCCGCATCATGTAGGCGTCCTGGTCCAGCGGGGTCCCGGTGCGGTTGGTGAACGTCATGGTGACGTAGTACGGGGTCTTGCCGCTGGTGAGGTCCGGCAGGAAGCCG
This sequence comes from Kitasatospora sp. NPDC001660, assembly GCF_053596725.1. Classification (NCBI taxonomy): domain Bacteria; kingdom Bacillati; phylum Actinomycetota; class Actinomycetes; order Kitasatosporales; family Streptomycetaceae; genus Kitasatospora; species Kitasatospora sp. NPDC001660. Next base: position 27,936 of record NZ_JBSFGU010000002.1, read on the forward strand.
AACGGGGCGATCTCGCCCGCGGTGCCCTTGGTGATCGAGACCGCGGTGGCGTCCACGGTGGAGCTCTTGCCGAGGTAGCGGCCGGTGGCGCCGAGCGAGAGCGGGCGGTCGTAGCTGACCTGCGTGACGTTGTTGCCGCCGGCGGTGGCCGCCGGCTGCGGGCCGTTCCCGGCCGCGGTCGGGGCGCTCGACCCGGCGGGCGCGGGGGCGCCGGTGGCCGCGGAAGCGGCGGCGGTGGGCGCGGCCGGGGTGTCCGTGCTCGCGGCCGGGTCGGCGTTGTCCGGGCCGCAGGCGGCCAGCAGCAGCGCGAGCGCCGCGGCCGGAACGGCGGCGCGGGCGGCCCGGGTTGTGAACCGGGTCTTCGTCATGTGTCTTTCCCCCGTTGGATGATGTGAGTCGGTGGGCCCCGCCCGGGCGTCCCGCTTTGTCATGTGGGCGTCGATCGAGAGGGGGTTGCGCCGGTGATGCTAGCCGCCGCCGGGGCGGTACCGGCCGGTTTTCTGGTGGCTCCGTTGCTGCGGGGCCTGGTCGCCCGGTTCGCCGTGCCCGAAGGTGAAGCGTGGTGCCGCGTATGTCCGTTGTGTGCCCGGCCGACGCGGGTGCTGCCGCCGACCGGGCGCTGCCCCGGCTGCCGGGAGCGGCTGGGCGCCGGTGCGTGGACGGTCGAGGCGGCTGCCGCGGCCGTCGCCGTCGCGGTGGCGTGCGCGGCGGCGGCGACGGCCGCGGCGGCCGCGGCGCTGGCCTGGGCGGCCGGACTCGGCGTGGTCCTCGCCTTCGTCGACGGCCGGGTGCGCCGGCTGCCGTACCAGCTGACGCTGCCACTGGCCGCCGGGCTCGCGGTGCTGCTGGCGGTGCCCGCGGTGACCGAGGGCCGGCCGGGGGTGCTGGTGCGCTGCCTGCTGGTGGCGCTCGCGGCCGGGGCGCTGTTCGAACTGCCGGTCTGGCTGGGTCTGATGGGCCCGGGGGACTCCCCGCTGGCGTTCGCCCTGGGCGGCCTGCTCGGCTGGTACGGCTGGGGCGTGGCGTTCAGCGGGCTGTTCTTCACCGTCCTGCTGGCCGGCCTGTGGGCGATCCTGCGGGCCGCCGCGGCACTCGCGCGCCGCCGTCCGGTACGCGGACTCGACGTCCCGGTGGGCCCGTTCCTGCTGCTCGGCACCCTGCTCGCGGTGCTGGCCCGCTGAGCGGACGCCCGGCCTGAGCGCACGGACGGGGCCCGCCGTACCGCGACCGGTGGACGGGCCCCGCCGCCGGCGCGCGAGCCCCACCCTCAAGGAGCGGCGCGCCGCGGGGAGTTACGGCATCTTGTGGACGAACGGGCCGACGGCGTCGGAGAACGCGTTGCCGTTGTTGGCGTCCCAGTTGGTGGACCAGGTCATCGCGCCGCGGATGGTCGGCCACTTGGCCGGCGGGACGAAGCTGCCGCAGTTGTTGCCGGTGGCCAGGCAGTCGAGCGCGTCGTTCACCACCGACGGGTCGACGTAGCCGCCGCCGGCCGCCTTGCCGGAGGCGGGGACGCCGATGCCGACCTGGTCGGGCCGCAGGCCGCCCCGGATGTGGGTGCAGACCTGCGAGGTGATGAAGTCGATCGTGCCCTGGTTGTAGACCTTGCCGTCGCAGCCGTTCATGCCGCCCGAGTTGTAGAACTGGGTGTTGACGACGGTGAGGATGTCCTTGGTGCCCAGCGCCAGCTGGAAGTACGCGCCCTGGGTGCTGTACATCCCGATCGTCTCCGGCGCCATGGTCAGGACGAAGCCGGGGCCGGCCTTGGCCTGCAGGGCGTGCAGCGCGTCGCCGAGCGGGCCGGGCTGGACGCCGTTCTCCAGGTCGACGTCGATGCCGTCGAAGCCGTAGTCCTTGATGATCGAGTAGGCACTGCTGGCGAACGCGTCGCCGGCGGCCGCGTCGCCGACGGTGATCGCGCCGTTCTGGCCGCCGATGGACAGCACGACCTTCTTGCCGGCCGCCTGCTTGGCCTTGATGTCGGCGCGGAACTGTGCGTCGGTGTAGCCGCCGAGGGCCTTGGACAGGCCCGGGTCCAGGGTGAAGCCGATCGCGCCGGTCCGGGTCGGCACGGCGTCGGCGAAGGAGACCGCGATGATGTCGTAGGCGCTCTGGACGTCGCCCAGGCGCTGCGGGGTCGAGCCGTTGTCGAAGTTCTGCCAGTAGCCGGTGACGGCGTGTGCGGGCAGGCCGGTGGCGGGCGGGGTGGTCGGCGGGGTGGTCGGGGTCGCGGTGGCCGTCGGCGTGGCCGTGGGGGGCGGTGTGGCGGTGGCCGTCGGGGTTGCGGTCGGTGTGGCGGTGGCCGTCGCGGTCGGGCTCGGCGCCGGGGTGCCGCCCGGGCCGACCAGGCTCACGTCGTCGGCGAGGTAGGCGCCCTGGCCGTACCAGCCGTGCAGGTACAGCGTGATGCTGGTGGCGTTCGGGCCGGTGGTGAAGGTGGTCGCGAGCTGGTTCCAGCTCGTCTGGTCGGACCACGCGCTCGGGTCGGTGGCGCCGGTGCCGCGCGCGCCGAGGTAGACGTACGGGCCCTGGACCCAGGCGCTCAGCGAGTAGCTGGTGTCGGGCAGCACGCTGACGGTCTGGGTGCACTCGGCGGTGTCCGCCGCGCCCGGCGCGGCCCGGAGCGCGCCGCTGCCGGAGTGGACCGGGCCGGAGACGGCCGCGGCGGTGCCGGTGCAGGTCCAGCCGGCGAGCCCGTTCTCGAAGCCGCCGTTGGTGACGAGGTCGCCGCCGGCCGCGCTCGCGCCGCCGGCGAAGAGCGCGAGGCCGGTGCCGGCCAGCGCGAGGGCGGTCGCACCGGCGGCGAGGGCCGGGAGGGGGGTGCGCCGGCGCTGGTGCGCTGGCTGGTACGGCGTACGGGCCATGGGGTGACGCTCCTGGGGGAGGAGCGGCCGCCGCGGTGGGGGTCGCGGCGGCCGCGTGTGGGGGAGGGGAGGTCCGCAGTCATGCCGGAGGGGCGGGGCCGGGACCGTCGCGTCGATCCCGTTCCGTCCCGAATCACAAGCTGGACTAGACCATTGCCGGCCGTCAAGCACCGGAAGGCCGGCTTACGGGTCCCTTAAGGAACCGGAGACCGTTCCGTAGCCGTCGCCGCGGGCCCGCCCGGCACCCTCGGCGCACCGTCCGACACGCCGCGTCGCGACAGACTTCGTACAGGACCGTGACCAGACCGCTACCTGCGGCTTTACCGGTCGCCTGCGCGCCGGAGTAGGCTGCGCCGGGGTGGTGACGCACCTGTCGAAATGAGCACGGAGGGGCCGACAACATGGGTCTGCGCGATGTCGTGGAACGCACGCCGGGGCTGCGCACCCTGCTGCACGGTGTGTACGGGCTCTACGGCCGCCGGGTCGAGGTCCACCTCGGCCGCACCCCCCACCACATCGGCGTGATCCTCGACGGCAACCGCCGGTGGGCCAAGGCCGCCGGCGGCTCCACCGCGTACGGCCACCAGCGCGGCGCCGACAAGATCAGCGAGTTCCTCGGCTGGTGCGACGAGACCCACGTCAAGGTCGTCACCCTCTGGATGCTCTCCACCGACAACCTCGACCGGCCCGCCGACGAGCTCGTCCCGCTGCTCGGGATCATCGAGGACGCCGTCACCGGTCTCGCCGCCGCCCGCCGCTGGAAGGTGCACCCGGTCGGCGCGCTGGACCTGCTCCCGCAGCACACCGCCGACGTGCTCAAGCGCGCCGCCGAGGAGACCGCCGGGATCGACGGCATCACCGTCAACGTCGCGGTCGGCTACGGCGGCCGGCACGAGATCACCGACGCCGTCCGCTCGCTGCTCCAGGAACACGCCGAGCGCGGCACCTCGATCGAGGAGCTGGCCGGGATCCTGGACGTCGAGCACATCGCGGAGCACCTCTACACCCGCAACCAGCCCGACCCGGACCTGATCATCCGCACCTCGGGCGAGCAGCGGCTGTCCGGCTTCCTGCTCTGGCAGAGCGCGCACAGCGAGTTCTACTTCTGCGAGGCGTACTGGCCGGCCTTCCGCAAGGTCGACTTCCTGCGCGCGCTGCGCGCGTTCGAGCAGCGGCACCGGCGCCTGGGCCTGTAGGCCCCGACCGATCCCGACCAGCCCCGACTGACCCCCCGTCGGGGTGGCCTACCCGGCCGCCGCGCGAGGCCAAACGTTCACCGGCAATGATCCGTCAGTTCTCCGGGGACGCGAATGCACCGCCCCTCGCCTGGGAATACTCCAGTCAGTCCGGTCCCGGGGCCATCGGGGCAGCGGGGCCGGTTTGCCGCGGATGACGCAGGGTCATCCGCTCTGGAGGCCTAGTGGTCAGTTCCAAGAGCCGCCGGACACCAGACCGGCGCACGTACGTTCTCGACACCAGCGTGCTCCTGGCGGACCCTCTCGCCATGACCCGCTTCGAGGAGCACGAGGTCGTCCTCCCGGTGGTCGTCGTCACCGAGCTGGAGGCCAAGCGCCACCACCCCGAGCTGGGCTACTTCGCCCGCCAGGCGCTGCGGCTGCTCGACGACTACCGCATCCGCCACGGCCGGCTCGACGAGCCGATCCCGGTCGGCGAGCTCGGCGGGACCATCCGGGTCGAGCTCAACCACTCCGACCTGTCGATACTCCCGGTCGGCTACCGGGCCGGGGGCGGCGAGGCGGACACCCGGATCCTCGCGGTCGCCCGCAACCTGCAGGCCGAGGGCTACGACGTCACCGTCGTGTCCAAGGACCTGCCGCTGCGGATCAAGGCCAGCTCGGTGGGCCTGCTCGCGGAGGAGTACCGGGCCGAGCTCGCGATCACCTCCGGCTGGACGGGCATGTCCGAGCTGCACGTCGGGGCCGACGAGGTGGACGCACTGTTCGCGGCCGGCCACGACGTCGCGGTGGACATCGAGGGGGCCGCCGAACTGCCCGTCCACACCGGGCTGGTGCTCACCTCGGAGCGCGGCCGGGCGCTCGGCCGGGTGACCGGCGACGGCCGGGTCCGGCTGGTGCGCGGCGAGCGGGAGGCGTTCGGCCTGCGCGGGCGCAGCGCCGAGCAGCGGGTGGCGCTGGACCTGCTGCTCGACCCGGACGTCGGCATCGTCTCGATGGGCGGCCGGGCCGGCACGGGCAAGTCCGCGCTGGCGCTCTGCGCGGGGCTGGAAGCGGTGCTGGAGCGGAGGCAGCATCGCAAGGTGATGGTCTTCCGGCCGCTGTACGCGGTCGGCGGACAGGAGCTCGGCTACCTGCCGGGGTCCGAGACGGAGAAGATGAGCCCCTGGGCGCAGGCGGTCTTCGACACCCTCTCCGCCGTCACCACCCCGGACGTGATCGAGGAGGTCATCGCGCGGGGGATGCTGGAGGTCCTGCCGCTCACCCACATCCGGGGGCGCTCGCTGCACGACGCCTTCGTGATCGTGGACGAGGCGCAGTCGCTGGAACGGAACGTCCTGCTGACGGTGCTGTCCCGGATCGGCCAGGGCTCGCGGGTGGTCCTCACCCACGACGTGGCGCAGCGGGACAACCTCCGGGTGGGCCGGTACGACGGTGTGGTGGCGGTGGTGGAGAAGCTGAAGGGGCATCCGCTGTTCGCGCACATCACCCTCACCCGCTCGGAGCGTTCGCCGATCGCGGCGCTGGTCACGGAGATGCTGGAGGACATTAGCCCGTGATCCTCTCCTGACCGGGGCATAGTGGGACAATTCGGTCAACTCGGGGTGTGGGGCCCGCTCCTGACGGAGCGGGCCCCGTCCGTTTCGTCGCATCGAGTTCCGGTCTGTCCGGAGAACTTCCGTGCGGTGAATGTGACATGCGCCACGCAGGTGGGAATTGCGTCGAGCGCGCCCGGTGCGGCATGGTGAGGGTTCTGTCAGGCCCCGCGTACGGCGCGGCAGGGTTTCCGGGTGACCGGAGTCCGGCCCGGAAGGTCCACCAACTCCGGTTGGTGGACGCACAATTGAAGACCGAAGAGCCGTACGCCGCCCGATTCCAACGCCCGGTCGCCTCACCTCGGCCGGACGCCGGGCCAGCACCTCCCGTGACCAGAGCACCGTGCGGAGGTCCGTGCCAAGGGGCATGTTGCGCCCGTACGGTCACGCGTGGGCGATGCTGGAAGGAATCCATGTGACTCGGATCTCGGTCCGGGGAGTCGCTGTGGCCTCCGCCACCGCCGTCACCGCTGTCGGTGCCGTCGTGGGCGTGGCCTCGGGCAGCGAGGGCAAGACCACGCAGACGGTCGATGTCGCCGGCGCGACCCTGCTTGCCGAAGTCCCCTCTGGCGTCCAGGCGCAGACCGTCAGTGACAACATCGGCCAGCAGGCATCCGCCCAGCAGGCCTCCGCCGACGCGGCCGCCAAGGCCGCCGCGGAGCAGAAGGCCGCCGAGGAGGCCGCGCGCCAGAAGGCCGCCGCCGACGCCCAGGCGAAGGCCGACGCGCAGGCCAAGGCCGACGCCGCCGCCAAGGCCGCCGCGGACGCTCAGGCGAAGCGGCAGGCCGACGAGGCCGCCAACCGCTCCAAGGCCCGCTCGGCCCTGGCCGCCACCGACAACAGCGCGCCGCCCGTCTCGGTCAGCCCGGGCTCGGTGCAGGACCTCGCGCGGCAGATCGTCGGCAACGACACCCAGTTCCAGTGCTTCAGCCAGATCGTGAAGCGCGAGAGCGGCTGGGACTACACCGCGACCAACAAGGGCTCCGGCGCCTACGGCCTGGTCCAGGCGCTGCCCGGCTCCAAGATGGCCTCGGCCGGTGCCGACTGGCGCACCAACCCGGCGACCCAGATCCAGTGGGGCCTCGGCTACATGAACGACCGCTACGGCAGCCCCTGTGGCGCCTGGTCGTTCTGGCAGGCCCACAGCTGGTACTAGGAGCCACCGCCACTCCGGCGGACTCCACGCACGGCCACGGCCCCCGGCCGCTCACCCGCTGAGCGGCCGGGGGCCGTCTCGTCGCGACCTCCGCCGGAGCGGGCGGGCCGCGCCGCCCGGGCCGCGCTGACCAATGCGCTCACGGGCGGTGCGGTCCTGGTTGCGGACGCGGGGCGCGGGAAGGGGTCCTGGTTTGCTCCCTGCGCCAGCCGGTCCGCCGGCGGATGGCTGCGGGGCCGCTCCGGCTTCGGGGTCTCGCTCCGACTCCTCCCCAGCGCCGGGCATCCGAAACCTCACGTTCCGTCCACTTTTGACACGATTCGCGGGCGCGGCCCGCGTGTTCGAACCGGTTCTGATCGGGTCGAACCCACCGGGCGGCCGGACTCGTCGCGCCCCGGGCGGGTAGCGTCATCCCTGACGGCCGTGGCGCGACGCACGGCGTACCGCCGGGCGACGGCGGACCGGCACGGGAGCGGTGGTAGCGAGGATGGCGCGGGGCGGGAAGGCCTTCAAGGCCGTGGCCAAGGGCATGGCCGTGGTGGCGAGCGCGGCCGCCGTGATCGAACGGCGCCGGCGCGCCGCGATGGCGGCCGACCCGCACGACGCCGCCGCGGTCCCGGACGCCCTGCCGAGTGCCGTCCAGGGTGGCGCGTCGGCGCCGGCCGAGGCGGCGCCACCCGCAACCGCCGGACCGCTGCCCGTCCCACGCACCGACTCCGCCCCGGCCCCGGTGGCGCCGGCCGCGCCCACGCCCGCCGCGCAGGGCGCCCACCCCCGGGAGTACCACCCCGGCCGGCCCGCCTCGCCCGTCGAGGCCGTGCCCTGGGGCCTGCGGGTGGCCGCCGAGTCCACCTGGCGGCTGCTGCTGCTCGGCGCCGCGCTCTACGTCGTCTTCTACGTCGTCGACATGCTGCGGCTGGTCGCCTTCTCGGTGCTGGCCTCGCTGCTGATCTCCGCATTGCTGGAGCCCTCGGTCTCCTGGCTGCGCCGCCACGGCGTGCCGCGCTCGCTCGCGGCCGTCGGGGTGTTCCTGAGCGGCCTGGCCGGGATCGGGCTGGTCGGCTGGTTCGTGGTGTGGCAAGTCAGCACCAACCTGCCGGACGTCACCAACCAGGTGCAGAAGGGTGTCATCCAGCTGCGCGACTGGCTGATCGACGGCCCGTTCCACCTGACCCAGCAGCAGATCACCGACTTCGCCAACCAGATCACCAAGGCGATCACCACCAACACGGACCAGATCACCTCGGCCTCGCTCACCACCGCCCAGATCGCCGTCGAGGTGCTGACCGCGGTGCTGATGACCTTCTTCACCACGTTCTTCTTCATCTACGACGGCCAGAAGATCTGGAACTGGGCGCTGCGCGGGCTGCCCCGGCACTCCCGCTTCGCGATGGCCGGGGCCGGGCCGAAGGCCTGGACGACGCTCACCGCGTACGTGCGCGGCACCGTGTGCGTGGCGTTCATCGACGCGGCCTGCATCGGCATCGGGATCGACCTGCTGGGCGTGCCGATGGCGATGCCGCTGGCCGTGATCATCTTCCTGGGCGCCTTCGTACCGCTGGTCGGCGCGCTCGTCACGGGTACCGCGGCCGTCCTGATCGCACTGGTCACCCAGGGCCCGTGGACGGCGCTGATGGTGCTGGTCGTGCTCGTCGCGGTGATGCAGATCGAGAGCCACGTGCTCCAGCCGCTGATCCTCGGGCGGGCCGTGCGGGTCCACCCGCTGGGCGTCGTCCTCGGCGTCGCGGCGGGCGGCATCATCGGCGGCATCGGCGGCGCGGTCGTGGCCGTCCCGCTGATCGCCGTCACCAACACCGTCGTCGCGCACCTGCGCCGGCGCAACGAGGCCGGCCAGGCCGTCTTCACCGCGTTGGAGAACGCCCGCGAGGCAGCCGAGCGCACCGCCGCCGCTCCGGCGGCGGCCCCCGCCCCGGCCGCGGACTGAACGGCGGAAGGTCCCCGCCGGACAGCTGTCCGGCGGGGACCTTCCCGTGCGTGTGTCCGTCAGGCGTTGGCGGCGATGGCGGCCTCGGAGTCGAGGACGCCGGCCACGGCCTGGACGACGGCGGCGATCTTCATCGAGGCCTGGATGACCTCGCGCTCGACACCGGCCTTGCGCAGCACGGCCTCGTGCGAGTCGAGGCACTGGCCGCAGCCGTTGATGGCCGAGACGGCGAAGCACCAGAGCTCGAAGTCGGCCTTCTCGACGCCCGGAGTGCCGATGATGTTCATCCGCAGACCGGCCCGCATGCTGCTGTACTCCTTGTCGGAGAGCAGGTGCAGCGTCCGGTAGTAGACGTTGTTCATCCCCATGATGGCCGCGGCGCCCTTGGCGGCGTTGTACGCCTCCGGGGAGAGGTTGGCCTTGGCCTCGGGCTCCAGCTCGCGCAGCACGGCGGCGCTGCGGGTGGCCATCGCGCACGAGAGGACGGTGCCCCACAGCTGCTGGGCGGGGAGGTCGGAGTTGCCGATGACCGAGCCCAGGTTGAGCTTGAGGTCCTTGGCGTAGTCCGGGAGGGCGGACTTCAGGTCGTCGAGGGCCATGGGTCAGCCCGCCAGCAGGGCCTGGGCGTCGAGGGTGTCCTCGCCCTTGTTCCAGTTGCAGGGGCACAGCTCGTCGGTCTGCAGGGCGTCCAGCACGCGCAGGACCTCCTTCGGGTTACGGCCGACGGAGCCGGCGGTCACCATGACGAACTGGATCTCGTTGTTCGGGTCGACGATGAACACCGCGCGCTGGGCGGTGCCGTCGGCGCCCTCGACGCCGCAGGCCTGCATGAGCTCGTGCTTGACGTCGGCCAGCATCGGGAAGGGCAGGTCGCGCAGGTCCTTGTGGTCCTTGCGCCAGGCGTGGTGCACGAACTCGGAGTCGCCCGAGACACCCAGGATCTGGGCGTCGCGGTCGGCGAACTCGTCGTTCAGCTTGCCGAACGCGGCGATCTCGGTCGGGCAGACGAAGGTGAAGTCCATCGGCCAGAAGAAGACGATCTTCCACTTGCCCTCGTAGGACTTGTGGTTGATGTCGGCGAAGGCGTTCGCGGCGTCCAGGTCGACACAGGCCTTGAGGTCGAACTCGGGGAACTTGTCACCGATCGTGAGCACGTTCGCTTCTCCTGAAGTGAGACTGCGGGGAGTTTGTCCGGATTGCGGACACGACTCCACGATTCCACATCGTGGACTGATCAGGGAAATAGCTACACTCGATGTGTCTGATCGGAGAGAGCTATCAATACCCAGTCCGCCGCCGCCCGCAGCACCCGCACGCCCACGGTCGCCCAGCTCAGGGCGTTCGTCGCGGTCGCCGAGCACAGGCACTTCCGCGAGGCGGCCGCCGCCACCGGCACGAGCCAGCCCGCCCTCTCGGGGGCGGTCGCGGCGCTGGAGGAGTCGCTGGGCGCGCAGCTCATCGAGCGTACGACGCGCAAGGTGATCGTGACGCCGCTGGGGGAGCGGGTGCACGAGCACGCCCGCCGGGTGCTCGCGTCGCTCCAGGCGCTCACCGAGGAGGTCGAGGCCGCGCGCCGCCCGTTCACCGGGCCGCTGCACCTCGGTGTCATCCCGACCGTCGCGCCCTACCTGCTGCCCACCGTGCTGCGGCTGGTCCGCGACCGCTACCCCGAGCTGGAGCTGCGCGTCCACGAGGAGCGCACGCCCTCGCTGCTGGAGGGGCTGGCCGCCGGGCGGCTGGACGTGCTGCTGCTCGCGCTCCCGGCCGGCGGCACCTCGCCGACCCGGGACATCCCGCTGTTCGACGAGGACTTCGTCCTGCTGACCCCGCCCGGACACCCGCTCGCCGGGCGGGTCGACGTCCCGCGCGACGTGCTGCTCGACCTGGACGTGCTGCTGCTGGAGGAGGGCCACTGCCTGCGCGACCAGGCCCTCGACATCTGCCGCGAGGTCGGCGTCGACCCGGCCGGGTCGACCACCCGGGCGGCCGGACTGTCCACGCTGGTCCAGCTCGTCGCCGGGGGCCTCGGGGTGACGCTGCTGCCCGCGACAGCCCTGGACGTCGAGGCGGGCCGCGCCGACCGGCTCGCCGCCGTCCGCTTCGCCGCCCCCGCGCCCGGCCGCCGCATCGGCCTGGCCGCCCGCCCGGGCTCGGCCCGCAGCGCAGAGTACGACCGCTTCGCCGCCTCGCTGCGCGAGGTCCTGGCCGAACTCCCGGTCCGGATCGTCACCTAGGGCCCGTGGCGGTCTGTGCGGGTTCGCCGAGGCAGAGCCCGACCGTCGTCGCGACCAGCAGGTCCAGTGCCCGCACGGTGTCCGCGTCCGGCTCCGCGCCGGGGGCGCCCAGCGTGAGGTGGCGCGCCGTCAGGCCGTCGAAACCGCTGAGGAAGTGGACGGCGATCTCGCGCGCCGGCGTCGGCAGGGTCAGGCCGTGCGCCGCCGCGAGGGCGGTGAGCATCTCGGCCGCCGTGCCCTCGACCTCGCGCTGGAGCGCGAGCATGATCTCCTGCAGGTCCGGGTCGCGCATCGCCAGCGCCCCGAACTCGCTGAGCAGCACGCAGCGTCCGTCCTCGCCGGTGGCGGCGTCCCAGAGCGCGTGCACCAGCGTGCGGACCTGTTCGCCGAACGGGCCGTCGCCGGGGGAGGCGGCCCGGACCTGGCCGATGAAGTCGGCGGTCAGCTGCTCGACGACGGCCCGGTAGAGGTCCTTCTTGGTGCCGAAGGTGTAGTGCACCGTCGCCTGGGCCACGCCGAGTTCGGCCGCGATCGCCCGGGTGCTGCCGGCCGCGACCCCCTCGCGGCTCATCAGGTCGAGGGCCGCCTGGACCAGCTGGGGCCGGCGTTCTGCGGCGGGGACGTGTGCCATCCAGCCAGGGTATCGCCATGGTCGGCCAACCGCGTCGAACGAATGTGTCGATCGCTCGTGTCGCTCGACTTTGTCATCCGACAAAGTCGAGCGTACGGTGGATCGAGACCTGGTCAGGCACCCGCCTGCCCGACGACCGGACCGAAGGGTCAGCCATGGCCACGTACCTGTACCGACTCGGCCGTTACTGCTTCCGGCGCAGGCGGGCCGTCCTCGCCGTCTGGATCGCCGTGCTGGTCGCCGTCGGCGGCGCCGCGGGGGCGTTCGCGGGCAAGACCAGCAACGAGTTCAAGGTCCCCGGCACCGAGGCGCAGGCCACCCTGGACCGGATCAAGGGCACCTTCCCGCAGCAGGGCCACGGCTCCGCGCAGATCGTCTTCGCCGCCCCGGCGGCCGACGGCGTCAAGGCGCCCGAGGCGGGCCGGGCGGTCAGCGAGGCCGTCCGCCGGATCGCCGCCGTGCCCGGCGTGGCCGCCGCGCCCGACCCGTACGCCACCGGCGCGGTCTCACCGGACGGCAGGGTCGCGATCGCGCTGGTCTCCTTCGACCGCAAGCCGGCCGACATCACCGACCAGCAGCGCGACGCCGTGCGGGCCGCCGCCCGACCGGCCCGCGCGGCCGGGCTGGACGTCGCCTTCGGCGGCGACGCGTACAACAGGACGGCCCAGGTCGACGGCGGCGAGGCGGTCGGCCTCGCGGTCGCCGGCGTGGTGCTGGTGATCACCCTCGGCTCGCTGGTCGCCGCCGGTCTGCCACTGCTCACCGCGCTGGTCGGCATCGGTGCGGCGATGGCCGGACTGCTCGCGCTCACCGGCTCGTTCGAGATCATCACCACCGCGCCCGTGCTGGCGCTCATGGTCGGCCTCGCGGTCGGCATCGACTACGCGCTGTTCATCCTCTCCCGGCACCGCCGCCACCTGGACGAGGGCCTGGAGCCCCAGGAGGCCGCCGCCCGCGCCACCGCGACCGCCGGCAGCGCCGTGGTGTTCGCGGGCCTGACCGTCGTCGTGGCCCTCGCCGGGCTCGCCGTCGCGGGCGTCCCGTTCCTCACCGTGATGGGTCTCGCCGCCTCCGGTGCCGTCGTCGTGGCGGTCCTGGTCGCGATCACGCTGCTGCCCGCGCTGCTCGGCTTCGCCAGCCGCGGGATCGACCGGCTGCCGCTCCGGCGGCGGGCCGTGCGCACGGGCGGCGGGACCACGATGGGCGAGCGCTGGGCCACGTTCGTCGTGCGCCGCCCGCTGCCCGTCCTGCTCGTCGGCCTGGCCGGCCTCGGCGCCCTCGCGGTGCCCGCCGCGAGCCTCGACCTCGGCTTGCCGGGCGGCGGTTCGCAGGCTGCGGGGACGGACGCGCGCAAGGCGTACGACCTGGTGAGCGAGAGCTTCGGGCCCGGCTTCAACGCGCCGCTCGTCGTGGTCGTGGACGCCCAGGGCGCGCCGCAGCCCGAACAGGCGGTGCAGGGCGTGTCGGCGAAGCTGCAGACGCTGAAGGGCGTGCGCACACTGCTGCCGCCGACCGTCGACCACGCCGGCGGGACGGCCCTGCTGACCGTCATCCCGCAGACCGGGCCCGACGACGAGGACACCAGGGCGCTCGTCAACGAGATCCGCGGCCAGCGCGCGGAGTTGAGGGCCTCGACCGGCGCCGGCATCGCCGTCACCGGCACCACGGCCGCCAACATCGACGTCTCGACCAAGCTCGGCCAGGCGCTGCCGCCGTTCCTCGCGGTCATCGTCGGCATCGCGATGGTCCTGCTGGCACTGGCGTTCCGCTCGGTGCTCGTCCCGCTCAAGGCGGTGGCCGGGTTCCTGCTCAGCATCACGGCCTCGCTCGGCGCGGTGGTCGCGGTCTACCAGTGGGGCTGGCTGGACGGTCTGATCGACGTGCCGAAGGTCGGCCCGGTGGTGAGCTTCGTGCCGATCCTGCTGATCGGGGTGCTGTTCGGGCTGGCGATGGACTACGAGCTCTTCCTCGTCTCCGGGATGAAGGAGCAGCACGTCCACGGCATGGCGCCGCGCGAGGCCGTGGTGGCCGGGGTGCGGGGCGGCGCCCGGGTGGTGACGGCGGCCGCGCTGATCATGGTGTCGGTGTTCGGCTCGTTCGTCTTCGGCCACGACCCGATCGTCCAGCCGATCGGCTTCGCCCTCGCGGTGGGCGTGCTGGTGGACGCCTTCGTGGTGCGGATGGCGCTGGTGCCGGCCGCGATGGCGCTGTTCGGCAGGGCCGCGTGGTGGTTCCCGGAGCGGTTGGAGAGGGTCGTGCCGCGGGTGGACATGGAGGGCGGGCAGCTGATCGCGCGGCTGGAGCGGGAGCCGGAGGTGACGAAGGAGCCGGCCGGGGTCTGAGCGGCTCCACGGAGTGTGCCCGGCGGGAGGAGGGCCCGCCGGGCAGACCCGCCATGACGCGCTACCGGGTCGGCCGGGGCATCACTGCGGCAGACGTTGCTCGAACCAGACCACCTTGCCGGTGCCCAGCCGGGTCGCTCCCCAGCGGTCGGCGCACCTGGCCACGATCTGCAGCCCGCGCCCCCGTTCCTCCTCCGGCCCGGTCCGGCGCGGCCGGGGCAGCAGTGGGCTGTCGTCGCCGACCTCGCAGCGCAGCCGGGAGGTGCGCACCAGGCTCAGGGTGACCGGACGGGTCGCGTGCTGGACGGCGTTGGTGACCAGCTCGCTGACCATCAGCTCGGTCGCCTCGCTGAGCTCGCCGAGCCCCCACCGGCGCAGCGTGTGCGCGGCCAGCCGGCGGGCCCGGCCCGGCGTCTCGTTGCGCGGCTGGAGGTACCAGTGCGCGACGTCCCCGGCCGGGATGCCGTCGAAGCACGCGCCGAGCAGGGCGATGTCGTCGCCGCGGTCGCCCAGCGGCAGGATCCGCAGCGCCTCCTGGCACAGCTGCTCGGGGGCGCGCCAGGAGGCGCCGGCGATCCTGGCGCGGAGCAGTTCGAGGCCGTCGCTGAGCGGGCGGCTGCGGGTCTCCACCAGGCCGTCGGTGAACAGCAGCAGGGCCGAACCGGGCGGGGCGGGCAGCTCGACGGAGTTGAAGTCGACCCCGCCGACGCCGATCGGCGCCCCGGAGTCCAGCTCCACCAACTCGGCCGTCCCGTCCGGCCGGACGAGCACCGGCGGGACGTGCCCGGCGTTGGCGAGGACCACGCGGTTGGCGATCGGGTCGTACACCGCGTAGACGCAGGTCGCCAGGTGCTGCTCGCGGCCGAGCCGCTGGGCCTGCTCGTCCAGGTGGTACAGCACCTCGTGCGGCGGCAGGTCGAGCGCGGCCAAGGTCTGTGCGCTGGTGCGGAGTTGGCCCATGATGGCGGCCGAGGTCAGCGAGTGGCCCATGACGTCGCCGACGATCAGGGCGACCCGGTTGCCGGGCAGCGGCACCGCGTCGTACCAGTCGCCGCCGACCTGGGCGCCGCGCTCGCCGGGCAGGTAGCGCTGGGCGATCCGCACCCCGTGCGGCTGCGGCAGGCGCAACGGCAGCATGCTGCGCTGGAGTTCGTTGGCTATCTCCCACTCGCGGGCGTACCGCAGCGCGGTGTCGACGGCCAGTCCGGCCTGGGTGGCGAGGTGGGCGGCGGTCGCGGTGTCGGCGGCGTCGAACGCCGGGCGGCCGGTGTGTTCAGGGGGCCGGCGGATCAGCACGAGCAGACCGAGCACCGCCTTGCGCCCGCGCAGCGGCAGCGCGAGGACGGAGGTGCCCGCGCCGAGCCGGGCCAGCCCGCGGGTGCCGTACAGCTCGCGCAGCAGCGTCCCGGTGCGCTCGGCGGCGGGCGTGCCGAGCACGGCGGCCTCGGCGGGGCGGCGGCTGAGCAGGACGTGCGCGAGGGCGCCGCCGCGGGTCACCGGGGTGGCGGGCCCGCCGTCGGCGTTCGAGCGGGTGCCGTAGCGGGAGCGGCGGCGGTCCTCCGCGCCGCTGGGGCGGCCGCGGCGCCCGATCCGGGTGCCGGTGCTGTAGTGGATCCGCAGCTCGTCGGGGAAGCCGGGTTCGCGCTCGACGTTGGGCAGCGGGTCGCGCAGGTGGACGACGGCGGCGTCGGCGAGGGCCGGGACCAGCACCCGGCCGACGTTGCGCAGCGTCGCGGCGAGGTCGAGGGCGCTGTTGATCCGCCGGGTCGCCGAGTCGAGCCAGGCGAGGCGGTCCGCGACGTCCTCGCGGCCGGGCGGTGCGGCCGGCGCGGGTTCACTGCGCGGCTGGGGGAGGGCAGGCGGCTGTCGGGCCTCGGTCTTGAGCTGGTCGCGCACGGCTGCCTGTCCTGGACTCGGGGTGGGCTCTGGGGTCTTCTGCTTGCTGGTCTCTTCCGCTGTCGCGGCGGTCGGTGCTCTCGGTGCTGACGGTGTCTTCGGGAACTGCTGCCGGGCGGTCAGCCGACGCGTCGACAGCAGAGGAACAATTGTTCCTCCGGCGGCAGCGAGGTACTGGCCGGCGCGTACGGGTGTCCCGAGCACTCCTCGACGGAGAAACCGGACGCCACCAGAACCCGTTCCAGATCCTCCCGCAGATACCCGCTGATCCGCAGCTCCCTGCCGAGGAACGGAAGCGGAACGTGATCCAGATCGGCCTCGACCATCCCGAGCGCCAGCAGCCCGCCCGGCCGCAGCAGGGCGTGCAACCGGCCGAGAACGGTCGGGATCTCGTCCTGAGGCAGCAGGATCAGCGAGAAGAACGCGGTGACGGCGGCGAACCCGCCCCGCCCGTCCGGCCCCAGCTCCGGGACGTTCCAGATCCGCCCGGCGCGGTCGGTGCCCAGGTCGTACAGGTCGATCCGGTGGAAGACGGGCGGGTGCGCCCCCGGGTGGCGCACGTCGGCGGCCAGTGCCAGCATCACGTCCGAGAGGTCCGTGCCGGTGACCCGCAGCCCGCCCGCGGTCAGCTGGCGGACCGTCGGCTCCCCGGTGCCGCAGCCGACGTCGAGCACCCGGGCCCCCGGCTCCAGCTCCGCCAGCAGCCGCCGCCCGCACGCGAGCTGCCCGTCCTTGGCCGGGAAGGCCTCGCCGTACCCGGCGCCGATCGTGTCGAAGGCGACCGCCTGCAACGCCCGTACGGCCCGGCGCCGCCGGGCGTCGGGCTCGTCGTCACCCGCGTCCTCGTCGACGGGGAACGGGTCCGATATCTGTCCGGTCGTCACGATAGAGAGGCACCCTTCCACCCTGGCCTCCGCCAGCCTGGCCGGCTGCTGCCCGTGGCGGTGCGTCATGCTCCCCGCTTCACACTGACGGCCTGCCGTGACACCTTGCCGGCAGACACTTGTGTGTACTGGCATCTGAGAATATGCGTGATCGCGCCGCCGTGGGGCCCCTTTCCGGCCAACTCGTCGTTCTTGGGCCGTTGTGGACCGGGTTGTGGAAGCACGACGGTGCGGGCCGGGGTGGTGCGCGCCGGCCCCGCACGCCGCACGGTGCGCGGGGGACGTAGGCGCTGACCTGCGATTCTCGCCGCTCCGCAGGCTGACAATCGGACGTTTATCGAACGTCAATCGGTCCAGTGCACAGTTGAGACCAGCGCCGGGGAAGCGTTGAGGGCGCTCCCGCAGCCGGGGGGCTGCGGGAGCGCCGACGCAACGCAGAACGGGGGAGGTGCTCCGCTGGGGGGCGGAGGCCTCACGGCGCGGGGGGAGAGGAAGAGACGGGCTCGGTGTGCTGCTGGGAGATGAGGTCCGCCACGGGGGAGGCCTCCGGCACACCGAGCCTCGTGAAGATCGCGTGCGCCTCACGCAGACACGCCAGCCCACGCGCCGGCTGCGCGAGTGCGAGCAACGCCTCGCCGAGCGCGGCGTTGGCGAGGCCCTGGCAGTAGGCGCCGTCCATTTCCTGCCCGATGGAGAGGGACTCCTCGGCCGCCTCGGCCGCCTCGGCGTGCTGGCCGGCGGCGAGCAGGGCGGAGGAGAGCCGGGCGAGGGTGTAGCCCTCGCGCAGCCGGTTCTGCTGGGACTGGTAGAGCTGGTGCGCTTCGCGCAGGTGTTCCACTGCCGTGGCCGGGGCGTCGGTCGACGAGAGGACGACGCCGAGCTGGTAGAGCGTGTCGGCGAGACAGGGGCCGTTCTTCGACGCGCGCGCGGTGCCGACGGCCTCGGTGACCGACCGTATGGCCGTCACGGTCTGCCCGAGTCCGAGCTGTGCCCGGGCGAGGTTCCCGAGGAGCCTGGCCTCGCTGATCGGAGCGCCCACCACACGGCTGATGGCGAGCGCCTGTTCGAGGAACGGCAGCGCCTCGTCCGCGCGGTTGGCCATGCTCAGGATGGCTCCCAGCGCGTTGGCCGCCATCGACCGCATGACCGACATGTCCTCACTGCCGTGAAGACCGAGGCTCCTGCGCAGGGACTGCTCCGCCCGCTGGAAGTCCCCGCCGATCGACTGGAGGGTGCCGAAGGCGAAGTGCACCCGGGCGAGGGCAGCGGAGTCCCCGTACGTGTCCGCGTTGCGCTCCGCGGTCTCCAGCATCCGGTGCATGCGCGGGCCGTGGGTCGGGTCCTCGACCAGGCTGTTGAGCACGATCAGCAGGTCGACGGCCGGCCGCAGGAGCTCGCTCGGGCCCGCGACGGCGGCCTCGACCGAGCTGAACAGGAGCGCGGTCTCGGCCCGCAGCCACTCCTGGGCGGCCAGGCCCGTGGGCAGTGATCGGCCCGGAGTGCCGATCGGGTTCAGCGGTTCCGGCAGCTGGTCGTCGGGCTCGATGGCCTGCGCCGAGATGCGGACCATGGGCAGCAGGAGGTCGAGCAGCCGGCGGACGGCGGCCTGCTGGTCCTCCGTGTCGCCCACGCGTTCGTTCTGCCGCTGGGCGTAGAGCCGGAGCAGGTCGTGGTACCGGTAGCGGCCGGGGGTGAAGCACTCCAGCATGTTGGCCTCGACGAGCGCCTCGGCGAGCCCTTCCGCCGTGTCCTCGTCCATGCCGAGCAGCGCGGCCGCCGCCGCCAAGGGGAAGTCGGGGGAATCGATCAACGAGAGCAGCCGGAAGGCCCGGGCCTCGGCGGGGGACAGCTGTCCGTAGCCGAGTCCGATCGTGGTCTCCACCGCGAGGTTGCCGAGCTGCAGCTCGTCCAGCCGACGCCGCTGATCGGCTAACCGCCGGGCGAGGTCCGAGACGCTCCACCGCGGCCGGCTGGCCAGCCGGGCCGCGGCGATCCGGACGGCGAGGGGCAGGAATCCGCACGCGGCCACGACGGCCATGGCGGCCTCCGGCTCGGCCGCCACCCGCTGTTCCCCGACGATGGCCGAGAAGAGCGCCAGCGCCTCATTGGGCGTGAGCTCCTCGACGTCCACCAGGTGGGCGCCGGGAATTCCGGCCAGCCGGGACCGGCTGGTGGCCAGCACGGCGCATCCGGACACGCCGGGAATGAGCGGACGGATCTGGTCGGCGTCCCGGGCGTTGTCCAGGAGGATCAGCATCCGCCGGCTGGCCAGCAGGGAGCGGTACAGGGCGGCGCGCTGTTCGAGCGAGTCCGGGTTCTCGGTGGCTCCGAGAGCGTGCAGGAAGTCGCCCAGGACCACGGCGGGATCGGCCGGCGAGGCACCTGCGCCGCGCAGGTCGACGTACAGCTGTCCGTCCGGGAACTCGGCCCGGACCCGGTGGGCCACGTGAACGGCGAGCGTCGTCTTCCCGACCCCGCCGATACCGGCCAGCGAGGTCACCACGACCGCTTGCCCGGTGGCGTTCATCAGGACCGCTGAGAGGTCGGTGACCAGCTCGGACCTTCCGCTGAAGTCCGACACGTCAGCGGGGAGCTGGGCCGGCGCCGCAGGCGCGGGCGGGCCGTCCTCGCGGACCGGGGCGACGGGGAGGGTGAGCGCCGGGTCGGCGGCGAGGATGCGCGAGTGCATGGCGGACAGGCCGGCACCGGGCTCGACCCCGAGCTCGTCGATGAGCAGTTTCCGGGTGTCGGTGTAGACGCCCAGGGACTCGGCCTGCCGGCCGCAGCGGTACAGGGCCAGCATCAGCAACTCGCGGAGCCGCTCGCGCAGCGGGTGTTCCGTGGTGAGCGAGTTCAGCTCACCCACCACCTCGGCGTGCAGCCCGATGTCGAGGGCCACCGCGCACATGTCCTCGGAGGCGGCGACCTGACGCTCGGCCAGCCGCAGCCGCTGCGCCTCCGCGTAGGGGCCGGGGACGCCGGTCAGCGGGCGCCCGCTGAACAGCCCGAGGGCGCGGACGAGGAGCCGGTGCGCCTCGTGGAGGTCGCCCGCGGCCCGGGCGGTGGCGGCCTCGGCGGAGAGGTTCTCGAAGACCGTCACGTCGAGCGCGTCGCCGGGGATGCGCAGGGCGTAGCCGTCGGCGACCGACACCAGCAGCTCGGCGGGCGCGCGGACCTCGCGGCGGGGTTCGATGACGGTGCGCAGGCGGGAGACGTACGTGCGCAGCGCGGCGACGGCCTGGGTCGGCGGGCGGTCCCCCCACAGGCCGTCGACGAGGTCCTGGGTGGTGACGGGGCGGCCGGAATGCAGCAGAAGGGCGGTCAGAATCGCCTGTTGCTGCGGGGAGCCGAGCGACAGGGGTTTCTCGTCGAGCCAGGCCTGGACAGGACCAAGGACCTGGAAGCGCAGCGCAGGCACAGGCGGCGTCTCCCGAAACTCCATGAAGTCCCCCGATGGCCTGTGGTGTCGATTCCGTGAAGGGCGCTCGGCGGTCCGCCGTGGTCGGTTCAGCTTAGGCGGACGGCCGACTCTGCCGGACGGCAGCGCAAGCCGCACGATGTTTATCGGACATTTAATCAACCCTACGATACTGTCCGCGCGCCCGCGCCAAGCAGGTCGGGCTGAAGACATTGATGACCGAAAGGCGGCCGCCCAATGGCCAACGACCAGAGCGAGACCCCGGCGCCGACGACGCCCGACACCGAGGCGCAGACGTCGGTTCCGGCTGCCGCTGTGGAGGCCGGCAAGGCTGTCGAGGGCGCGGTGGCCGCGTCCTCGAACCCGACCACCTACACCGAGCCCACCGCGGCCGAGAAGGCGGCCCTGGAGAACCAGCTGCTCGGCGACGAGTCCGAGCACGTCGTCGAGCCCGTCAAGCCGGCGACCGGCGAGCCCGGTGAGGTTTACGAGCCGCAGGGTGTCATCTGGAGCCAGCCGTAACCCGCGTCCTGGAACTGTGCCCCCGCTTCCCGCGTTCGGCGGGGCGGGGGCACAGGCGGTTACGGCCGCGCGAATAGGAGTTCGGCTCACTGGCGGTGGCTATTTCGCGTCCACGGCGCACGCAAGGTGACTGTGGAAATCCGTAACGTGCCGGGCGGCGTCGTTGAACCGTTCCGGAATTCCGGGTTCAGTTGGAACTCGCTTCAGTCCGAACTGTTGTAGTTTGCCGTGATTTTGCCGGAATTGGCGGCGCCCGCCGGAGTCTCCGATGGCCGGATCCCGCCGGATCGGAGTCGGGGTCGTCATCGGTTGGGCTCGGGGCCGGGGTGACGTGGGTCGGGTCGGCGGTCCACTCGCAGCCGCCGGGCTCGGGGCGGAGGTAGTGCTCGCCGCCGATGGTGTCCATGTAGATGCCGGTGCGCCCGGTCCTCAGGTCGAGGACGCGGTCGCCCGTGTGTGGCCGGTAGGCGGTGGCGTTGCGCTGACGGGGGTTCACCGCACTCTCCCTTGCTCTGTGGTCGCTGTCCGCGCGTCCGTGGCGACGCTCGGCGACTACCCAGCATCTCTAGAGAAGCTAATATCTCTAGAGATGTCAACGGTCGTATCTGCTTACCGGCGACCGCGGGTGCGCCTACGATTTCCGAGAGGGAGAGGGAGCGGCGATGACCGGCAGCAGTGGCGACAAACAGCCCAAGTACCAACGGATCGCCGACACGCTCAGGGCGGCCATCGACGCCGGTGAGTACCGCGCGGGCGACCGGCTGCCGGGCGAGAACGACCTCATGGACGAGTACGGTGTGGCCCGGATGACCGCCCGCCAGGCCCTCGGGGTGCTGCAGAGCGAGGGCATCGCCGAGGCGCGCCGGGGCGCGGGGGTGTTCGTCCGGGACTTCCGGCCGCTGCGGCGGCACGGGATCCAGCGGCTCGCGCAGGGACAGTGGGGCTCCGGGCGGTCGATATGGTCCGCGGACATCGACGGGCGCACCCTCGTGGTCGACCAGGTGTCGGTCACCGAACAGGGCGCGCCCGAGCACGTGGCCCGCGTCCTCGGCGTCGACCCGGGCGAGCCGATGTGCGTGCGGCACCGCCGTTTCGTCCTGGACGGCAAGCCGGTGCTGCTGTCCACCTCCTACCTCCCGGCGGGCCTGGTCGCCGGCACGGCGATCACCCGTGAGGACACCGGCCCGGGCGGCACCTACGCCCGCCTGGCCGAGATCGGTGCGAAGCCCGTCCACTTCCGCGAGGAGGTGCGCTCGCGCATGCCGAGCGCAGAGGAGGGCGCGCGCCTCGACCTCTCCGCCGGCACCCCGGTCATCCTGATCTGCCGCACCGCCTTCGCCGACGAGGGCCAGGTCGTCGAGCTGAACGAGATGATCCTCGACGCCGCGTCCTACGTCCTGGAGTACGACTTCGACGCGTAGACCGGCCACGGAAAGCCGTCGCAAGGCCCCCCCGAACGCCGCACCGCCCCGGCCGCGCGGAGGCGGCCGGGGCGGTGGGACGGAACCGAGGAGGACTACTCCTTCGAGCGCACGCGCAGGCTGGTGATCAGCGGGCCCTCGGTGGTCTCGCGGAAGAAGTCGTTGCCCTTGTCGTCGACGACGATGAAGGCCGGGAAGTCCTCGACCTCGATGCGCCAGACGGCCTCCATGCCGAGCTCGGCGTACTCCAGGACCTCGACCTTCTTGATGCAGTCCTGGGCGAGCCGGGCCGCCGGGCCGCCGATCGAGCCGAGGTAGAAGCCGCCGTGCGCGGCGCACGCGTCGGTGACCTGCTTGCTCCGGTTGCCCTTGGCGAGCATGACCATCGAGCCGCCGGCCGCCTGGAACTGGTCGACGTAGGAGTCCATCCGGCCGGCCGTGGTGGGGCCGAAGGAGCCGGAGGCGTAGCCCTCGGGGGTCTTGGCCGGGCCCGCGTAGTAGACCGGGTGGTCCTGCAGGTACTTGGGCATGCCCTCGCCGGCGTCCAGGCGCTCCTTGATCTTGGCGTGCGCGATGTCGCGGGCGACGACGAGCGTGCCGGTGAGCGAGAGCCGGGTCTTCACCGGGTACTTGGAGAGCTCGGCGCGGATCGCGGACATCGGCTGGTTGAGGTCGACGCGCACGACGTCGTCGTCCAGGTGCTCGTCGGTGGTGTCCGGCAGGTACTTCGCCGGGTCGGTCTCCAGCTGCTCCAGGAACACGCCCTCGGCGGTGATCTTGCCGAGCGCCTGGCGGTCCGCCGAGCAGGAGACGGCCATGGCGACGGGCAGCGAGGCGCCGTGCCGCGGCAGGCGCACGACGCGCACGTCGTGGCAGAAGTACTTGCCGCCGAACTGGGCGCCGATGCCGATCTTCTGGGTCAGCTCGGTGACCTTGGCCTCCAGCTCCAGGTCGCGGAAGCCGTGGCCGGTCTTCGCGTCGCCGGAGGTCGGCAGGTTGTCCAGGTAGTGCGCAGAGGCGTACTTGGCGGTCTTGAGCGCGAACTCGGCGCTGGTGCCGCCGATCACGATGGCCAGGTGGTACGGCGGGCACGCGGCGGTGCCGAGCGAGCGGATCTTCTGCTCCAGGAACGAGAGCATGCTCGCCTCGTTCAGGATGGCCTTGGTCTCCTGGTAGAGGTACGACTTGTTGGCGGAGCCGCCGCCCTTGGCCATGAACAGGAACTTGTACGCGTCGCCGTCGGTGGCGTACAGCTCGATCTGGGCCGGCAGGTTGTTGCCGGTGTTCTTCTCGTCCCACATGGTCACCGGGGCCATCTGGGAGTAGCGCAGGTTGAGCTTGGTGTACGCGTCGTACACGCCGCGCGCGATGGCGGACTCGTCGGCGCCGGAGGTGAGCACGTTCTGGCCGCGCTTGCCCATGACGATCGCGGTGCCGGTGTCCTGGCACATCGGGAGGATGCCGCCGGCCGAGATGTTGACGTTCTTCAGCAGGTCCAGCGCGACGAAGCGGTCGTTGGGGCTGGCCTCCGGGTCGTCCAGGATGCGGCGCAGCTGGGCGAGGTGCGCGGGGCGCAGGTAGTGCGAGATGTCGTGCATCGCCTCGGCCGTGAGCAGCCGCAGCGCCTCGGGCTCGACCTGGAGGAAGGTGCGACCGCCGGCCTCGAAGGTGGAGACGCCCTCGGAGGTCAGCTTGCGGTACGGGGTCGGGTCAGCGCCCAGGGGGAGCAGGTCGCTGTACTCGAAGTCTGGCGTGGGAGCCATGGGGGCGGTCCTTAGGTTTCCAGTGATCCGGCTGCGTCGGCGAAGCACCATCAAGGGTAGGACCCGGTGGGAGCGCGGACGCGGACAGGGCAGCCTGCGTGACCGGGCTCACTCGGGCGGGAGTGCGAGCGACTAGGCTTGGCCCGTGGACAACTCGCCGCCGCAGGACGATCAGGGGCAGCCGCCCGTGCCGGCGCCCGTGCCGATGACCAAGACCGATCCCGTGCCGATGACCAAGCCCGATCCCGCGCCCGAACGGGCCCCGGCGCCCGTGCGATCGGGCGTGAACGTGAACGCCCCGGTGGCCGAGGCCGACATGCGGGCCTCGGACGCCGACCGCGAGCGGGTGGCCGAACTGCTGCGCGACGCCTACGCCGAGGGCCGGCTGGACGTCGACGAGCACGCCGAGCGCATCGAGGCCGCGTACGCCGCCAAGACCCTGGGCGAGCTCGCGCCGCTCACCCGCGACCTGCCCAGCCACCGCCCGCTCTCCTTCGAGAAGCCGCCGCTGGACGCCCCCGCCCCGCGCCCGGCCGCCCCGGCGCAGCCGCCGGCGCGTCAGGAGGCGCCGCAGATGGTGGCGATCTTCGGCGGCGCGTCCCGCAAGGGCCGCTGGCGGGTCGGCTCGCACCTGAAGGCGGTCGCGGTCTTCGGCGGCGTCGAGATCGACCTGAGCGACGCCGTCTTCGAGTCGCCGGAGGTCGTCATCGACGTGATGGCGCTGTTCGGCGGCGTCGAGGTCCGGGTGCCGGAGAACGTCAGCCTGCACGGCGGCGGCGTCGGCATCTTCGGCGGTTTCGACGTCAAGGAGCAGACGGCGGCGGACCCTTATGCTCCGGTGGTCCGCATCCGGGGCACGGCGATCTTCGGCGGCTGCGACGCCAAGCCGCGCCGGGGCAAGAAGCTCAAGGAGTGGGTGCGCAAGCAACTCGGCGGCGAGTAGGGCCGGTTGACCTGCGGCCGAGCCGCAGACCGATCGGACGGTGCCCGGTCACGGGAGCAACTCCCGGCCGGGCACTCGCTGTTGTGGCGGGTGCACTGGGTAGCCGATTGCGTGCAGTGTGCATGAATCGCGGCCGGGCGGGGTATTTCCTCTCGCACATCGCTTCTTGTACGGCTGCGCACCGGGGGCGGCCCAGCGGCCGGTCCGGGGGTGGAGAGCGGGGGCTCGCAGCCGGGCAGGGGAGCGAGCTTCCCCGTGTCCGAGAGTCTCGTCAGGAGTACGGCCGTGCTGCATCCGATCGAGTCCCGCACCACCACACCCGTCGCCGCCGCGCAGCTGTTGGAGCCCCGTCCCGACGGCCGTCCGCAGCCGCAGGGCTCCCCGGCCGAACCGGGCGTCCAGGGCGTCCAGGGCCTTCAGGGTGTTCAGGGTGTTCAGGGGGACGACAACCCCTGGCACACCGGCGCCGCGTGCCGACGGGACGAGGTGGGGCTGTTCTTCGCGCCGTCCAAGGAACCGACGGCGGCCCGGCT
Organism: Kitasatospora sp. NPDC001660; assembly: GCF_053596725.1. Lineage (NCBI taxonomy): Bacteria > Bacillati > Actinomycetota > Actinomycetes > Kitasatosporales > Streptomycetaceae > Kitasatospora > Kitasatospora sp. NPDC001660. The sequence goes on from NZ_JBSFGU010000002.1 coordinate 53,279, forward strand.
GTCGCGCGAGGACCAGGCGAAGCGGGTGTGCGCCCGCTGCCCGGTGCTGCTGGAGTGCCGCGAGCACGCACTGGCGCAGCCTGAGCCGTACGGCGTCTGGGGCGGGCTGACGGCCGCCGAGCGACGCGTGGTGCTGGCGCGTCGCCGCCGCCGGGAGTCGGAGCTGCGCGAGGCGGCCCGGGTGTCGACGGCCCGGCGGCGGATAGCGGGCTGACGACTGGCCGTCCGGCGACGCGCCGGACGCATCGCGGCCCCGGCGGAGGGGGATTGCGCCGGGGCCGCGTCGCGCTGAACTCCAGGGAGCGGAGCCTTAGTTGGCGCGGTCGAAGTCGATCGCGCTGTAGGCCCGCAGCTTCGACAGCTTGTGGGTGGAGTGGATCTCGCGGATGGTGCCGCTCTTGGAGCGCATCACCAGCGAGCTGGTGGTGGCGGTCTCCTGGCGGTAGTGCACGCCGCGCAGCAACTCGCCGTCGGTGATGCCGGTCGCGACGAAGAACACGTTCTCGCCGCTGACCAGGTCGTCGGTGGTGAGCACCCGGTCGAGGTCGTGCCCGGCGTCGAGGGCCTTCTGCCGCTCGGCGTCGTCCTTGGGCCACAGCCGGCCCTGGATCACGCCGCCCATGCACTTCATCGCGCAGGCCGCGATGATGCCCTCGGGGGTGCCGCCGACGCCCATGAGCAGGTCGACGCCGGTGCCCTCGCGGGCGGCCATGATGGCGCCGGCCACGTCGCCGTCGGAGATGAACTTGATCCGGGCGCCCGCCTCGCGGATCTGCCGGACCAGGCCGTCGTGCCGCGGGCGGTCGAGGACGACGACCGTGACGTCCTCGACGGCGCTGCCCTTGGCCTTGGCGACCCGGCGGATGTTGACGGCCGGCGGGGCGGTGATGTCGACGAAGTCGGCGGCCTCCGGGCCGGCGACCAGCTTGTCCATGTAGAACACGGCGCTGGGGTCGAACATGGTGCCGCGGTCCGCGACGGCCAGCACCGCGACGGCGTTGTTCATGCCCTTGGCGGTGAGTGTGGTGCCGTCGACCGGGTCGACCGCGACGTCGCACTCGGCGCCGGTGCCGTCGCCGACCCGCTCGCCGTTGTAGAGCATCGGCGCCTCGTCCTTCTCGCCCTCGCCGATGACGACCACGCCGTTCATCGAGACGGTCGAGACGAGGGTGCGCATCGCCTTGACGGCTGCGCCGTCCGCGCCGTTCTTGTCGCCGCGGCCGACCCACCGGCCGGCGGCCATCGCCGCCGCCTCGGTGACCCGGACGAGCTCGAGCGCGAGGTTCCGGTCGGGAGCCTCGGGCGCGACCTCCAGGGCGCTGGGAAGGTGGTGCGGGTACTGCGTGGTCATCGTCGTTACCTCTCTGTACGCGACGGCCAGTGAGCGCCCGACTACTGCCTGGTCGAACGCCGTGGTGAGGGTCCTGCGATCGTATCTGCCCAAGAGATGACTGTCTGTGGCGCGGGTCGCCACGCCCGGCCCCGACCCGTCCCGGAAACCACTGGTTCGTCCGGCTTCACCCGTACGTGGGCACCCCGGGTGACCGGCCCGGTGTGGGAATGAGTCACCATGTGGGGGTGGCAGGAGAGAGCAAGGGCATGAGGGGCCGGCAGACCGTGCGGGACATGGTCCTGTCGATGCTGGCGGTCGGCGGCGTGGTGTGGATCGGGTACCTGTTCCTCCCGCACGACGCGGACAGCGTGCCCCAGCGCAGTGTCGAGTACCGGGTGGAGGCGGCCACGGCGAAGCGCGCCGCGCCGTACAGGCTGCTCGCCCCGGAGGGGCTGTCCGACAAGTGGCGCGCCACGTCGGTCAGCTACCGGCCGGCCGCGCAGAGCGACGGCAAGGGCAACGCCTGGCACCTGGGCTTCGTCACGCCGTCCGGCCAGTACGCCGCGGTCGAGCAGAGCGACGTCCCGCGCGACTCGCTGCTCTCCGACAAGGTCGAGGACGGCAAGCCGGACGGCACCTCGGACGTGGCCGGCCGCACGTGGGACCGCGTGCAGGGCGACAAGGCCCGCGCGCTGACCTCGCAGGACGGCGGCGGCACGACCCTCCTCACCGGCACCGCCTCCTACGAGGAGCTCGCCGAGCTGGCGCAGGCGCTCAAGTAGTCCCGCGGTACTCCCGAGCCCCGAACGCACGCGGAAGGGCCCGCACCGGACGATCCGGTGCGGGCCCTTCCGCATGGCTGGGTGCCTCAGACGGTGGTGACGACCTCGTCGTACGCCAGGCGCGGCGAACGCGGGAACCAGGCGTCCTCGCCCGGCTTGCCGATGTTCACCACGGCCAGCACCGAGTGCTCGCCGTCGCCGAAGAACTCCTTGTTGATGCCCTCGGCGTCGAAGCCGGTCATCGGGCCGGCGGCCAGGCCGGCGGCGCGGACGCCGATGATGAAGTAGCCGGCCTGCAGGGCGCCGTTCAGGCGGGCGGACTGCTCGCGGGCCGGGCGCTCCGAGAAGAACATGTCCTTGGCCTGCGGGAAGTGCGGGAACTGGGTCGGCAGCTCCTCGTGGAACTCGTTGTCCACGGCCAGGATGGCGACCAGCGGGGCGGCGGCGGTCTTGCCCTTGTTGCCGTCCGACAGGTGCTTGACCAGGCGCTCGCGGCCCTCGGTCGAGCGGACCAGGACGACGCGCAGCGGCTGCTGGTTGAACGCGGTCGGGCCGTACTTGACCAGGTCGTAGATGGCCTGGACCTGCTCCTCGGAGACCGGCTCGTCGGTGAAGGTGTTCGCGGTGCGCGCCTCGCGGAACAGCAGGTCCTGAGCGGCGGCGTCGAGTACCAGGGCGTCGGTGGTCATGCTTCTGCACCTCATGCGGGAGGGGGTTCGTCGGTGTGGCCGACCTCGGTCGGTCACTGCTCCCAACATAGATGAAGTTTCAACTATTCCCAAGTGGTATGTGTCGCACATCACTTCGGGAGTGGCGTGCGTGCCGCCGGGCGCCGGTCACTCGCCGCCCGCAGCGCCCTCCTCGGCGGCCAGTGCGGCGTCCAGCCGGGCGCGGGCGCCGTCCAGCCAGCGCTGGCAGACCTTCGCCAGCTGCTCGCCGCGTTCCCAGAGCGCCAGCGACTCCTCCAGCGACGTGCCGCCGTTCTCCAGCTGCCGGACCACCTCCAGCAGCGCGTCCCGCGCGTGCTCGTAACCGAGCGCGTCGTCCGCGTTCTGCGGGGCCTCGCCGGGCTGCTCCTGCTTCTGCTCCTGCTGCTCTGCCATGCGAGCCACACTAGGGGCTGACGCCGACAGAACGGCCGTGCCGGGTGGAAATCGGGTGCACACGACCTGCACGCCGGCGGCGGCGAGGCGCTCGACGGCAGCCTCGGCTTCGGTGAGCACGCGACGGCGCTCTCCCGCCGGTGCTCGTACTAGCCGGCGGCGGAGCCGGACCCCTCGGCGTCCACCGTGACGCCGAACCCGCCGCCCGCGACCCGGGCGTGCAGCGCCTCCCCGGACGCGACCTGCGCCGGATCCGTCACCACCGTGCCGTCCGCCCGCTGGAGCACCGCGTAGCCGCGCTCCAGGGTGGCCGCCGGGGAGAGCGCGACCACCCGGGCCAGCGTGTGCCCGAGGTCGCTCTGCGCGTGGTCCAGCCGCTGCCGCAGGGTGCGCCGGGCCCGCTCCAGCAGCCCGGCCACCTCCTGGCCGCGCCCGTCCAGCATCCGGTGCGGCGCGGCCAGCACCGGGCGGCTGCGCACGCCGTCCAGCCCGTGCTGCTCGCGCTCGACCCGCCCGTGGACGTACCGCCGGGCCCGGTCCCGCAGGTGGAGCACCTTCGCCAGCTCCTCGCCGACGTCCGGGACCACCTGTTTGGCGGCATCGGTCGGGGTGGAGGCGCGCAGGTCGGCGACGAAGTCCAGCAGCGGCTGGTCCGGCTCGTGCCCGATCGCGCTGACCACCGGCGTCCGGGCCGCCGCGACCAGCCGCACCAGCCCCTCGTCCGAGAACGGCAGCAGGTCCTCGACGCTGCCACCGCCCCGGGCCACGATGATCACGTCCACCTCGGGGTGCTCGTCCAGCTCCCGGACGGCCGCGCTGACCCGCTCCACCGCGCTGACGCCCTGCACCGGCACGTTCCGCACCTCGAAGCGGACGGCCGGCCAGCGCCGCCGGGCGTTCTCCAGGACGTCGCGCTCGGCCGCCGAGCCGCGCCCGGTGACCAGCCCGACGCACTGCGGCAGGAACGGCAGCGGCTTCTTCCGCTCGACGGCGAACAGGCCCTCCCCGGCGAGCCGCCGTTTCAGCTGCTCCAGCCGGGCCAGCAGCTCGCCGAGCCCGACCGGCCGGATCTCCGAGGCCCGCATCGACAGCTGCCCGCGCGCCGCGTACCACTCCGGCTTGGCGTGCACGACGACCCGCGCGCCCTCCTGCACGACGTCCGCGACCTGGTCGAACACCGACCGGAAGCACGTCACCGTGAGCGACACGTCCGCCTGCGGGTCGCGCAGGGTCAGGAACACCACGCCCGCCCCGGGCCGTCGGCTGAGCTGGGTGATCTGCCCCTCCACCCACACCGCGCCGAGCCGGTCGATCCAGCCGCCGATCAGCGCGGAGACCTTGCCGACCGGGAGCGGGGCTTCGGGGGAGCTGGTGTTGGCCATGCGTACGAGGCTAGCGGCGCCCGCCGACACCGGGACCCGGCGTGCCGACGGAACGCTCCTCCCGTCGGCGCGGCTCCCCGCCGCCCGTACGATGGAGCCATGTCCAACACCGCGCAGCGCCGTGTCCTGCTCGCCGCTCCCCGGGGCTACTGCGCGGGTGTCGACCGCGCCGTGATCGCCGTGGAGAAGGCCCTGGAGCAGTACGGGGCCCCCATCTACGTCCGCAAGCAGATCGTCCACAACAAGTACGTGGTGCAGACCCTGGAGAAGAAGGGCGCGATCTTCGTCGACGAGACGGAGGAGGTGCCCGAGGGCTCGATCGTCGTCTTCTCCGCGCACGGCGTCGCCCCGTCCGTCCACGACGAGGCCGAGGCCGGCAAGCTCGCCACCATCGACGCCACCTGCCCCCTGGTCACCAAGGTGCACAAGGAGGCCGTCCGCTTCGCCGACGAGGACTTCGACATCCTGCTGGTGGGCCACGAGGGCCACGAGGAGGTCATCGGCACGATGGGCGAGGCCCCGGACCGGATCCACCTGGTGGACGGCGCCGAGGACGTGGCCAACGTGCAGGTCCGCGACGAGTCCAAGGTCGTCTGGCTGTCCCAGACCACCCTTTCGGTGGACGAGACCATGGCCACCGTCGGCGAGCTGAAGAAGCGCTTCCCGCTCCTGGTCAGCCCGCCCAGCGACGACATCTGCTACGCGACCCAGAACCGCCAGGTCGCCGTCAAGCAGCTGGCCCCCGAGACCGACCTGCTGATCGTCGTCGGCTCCAAGAACTCCTCCAACTCGGTCCGCCTGGTCGAGGTCGGCCTGGAGTACGGCGCCAAGGCCGCCCACCTGGTGGACTTCGCCGAGGAGATCCGGGAGGAGTGGCTGGAGGGCGTCGGCACCGTCGGCCTCACCAGCGGCGCCTCGGTGCCGGAGATCCTGGTCGAGGGCGTGCTCGAATGGCTGGCCGCGCGCGGTTACGAGACGGTCGAGACCGTCAAGACCGCCGAGGAGCACCTGACCTTCTCGCTGCCCAAGGAGCTGCGCCGCGACCTGCGCGCCGAGGCCGCCGGCAAGCTGTAACGCCGTGCCCGCAAGGCCCGGTGCCCCGCGCGGGGCACCGGGCCTTCTGCTGTGCGCGGCCGCGCGGCCTCTCGTAGTTTTGTGCACAGGCTGTGGACAGCGGTTCGCGGCATCCGGTGGAGGGCGGTCGCGATGACGGCGGTATTCGGTGTGGACATCGGCGGTTCGGGCATCAAGGGCGCCCCGGTCGACCTAGGCCGCGGCGTGCCGGCCGAGGAGCGCCACAAGGTGCTCACCCCGCAGCCGTCCGCCCCCGAGGCCGTGGTCGCCGCCGTGCGGGAGGTGGTCCGGCACTTCGGCCACGAGGGCCCGGTCGGGCTGACCTTCCCGGGCGTGGTGGTCGGCGGCCGGACGAGAACCGCGGCCAACATGGACAAGGGCTGGATCGGCCTGGACGCCGAGGGCCTGTTCCGCGAGGCGCTGGACCTGCCGGCGACCGTCCTCAACGACGCCGACGCGGCGGGCCTCGCCGAGACCGCGCACGGCGCCGGCCGCGAGCAGTCCGGCGTGGCCCTGGTGCTCACCTTCGGCACCGGCATCGGCAGCGCGCTCTTCGTGGACGGCGCGCTGGTGCCCAACACCGAGCTGGGCCACCTGGAGCTGCGCGGCAAGGACGCCGAGCGCCGGGCCTCCTCGGCGGCGAAGGAGCGGCACGAGCTGAGCTGGGAGCAGTGGGCCGGGCGGGTCGACGAGTACCTGGACCTGGTGGAGATGCTGTTCTCGCCGCAGCTGATCGTGATCGGCGGCGGGGTGAGCCGCAAGCACGAGAAGTTCCTGCCGCTGCTGCGCGAGCGCGAGGCCCGGGTCGTCCCCGCGGAGCTGCGCAACGACGCGGGCATCGTCGGGGCCGCCATGGCCGCGGCCCGCGCGGCGCGGTGACGGCCCCTCGCTACCGCGACCGCTGGATCCGGCGCTGGGCCACGAACCGGGCGAGGACGATCAGCGCGGCCAGCCCGGTGCCGGAGAAGAGCCAGCCGGCCCGCAGCGCCAGCCCGGTCGCCAGGGCCACCACCTGGGCGGTGACGCCCGGCGAGTTCACCGGCGCGAGCAGCAGCAGCGCGAGCGCGAAGGCGATCGGGCCGCTGATCGGCGCGGCCAGCAGGTCGACGTAGCGCACCCGGACGGCCAGCTGGAAGCAGACCATCAGGTAGCCGAGGCCGAACAGCCAGCCGAGGCCGTCGAACAGCAGCCGGTCGACCCCGGCCACCGCGAGGGTCGCCAGCACGCCGACCACGCCGGTGCCGACGGCGGTCAGCCGGGTCGGCCGCCCGGTGCGGCGGCGCCCGTAGAGCCGGGCGTCGCCGCGGCCGCGCAGCGGCAGGCGCAGCCGGAGCTTCGGGGTGGCGGGGCGGGCGTTGTCGGGCGGCCCGGCCACGGGGCGCGGCCGGGAGGCGGCGGGGGCCGCGGCGGCCCCGGGGGGCCGCCCGGGCCCCGGGACCGCGGCTGCGGCCCTGACGTTCGGCGGACGGCGTCTGGGCCCTGGCGGCTGGGTACGGATGCTCTGCTCCACCCACCCAACGTACGGTCCGATCATCGCCACACTGTGTAATGGACCGTTCAGGCCTTGCTCCGTGTCTGCGGACGGAGTACTGATGTGATCGTCGCTCAGGTCGGCCGACCTGTCCGGCCGGCGCCGCTCGGCGATGCGGCGCACCGTCAACCGACCTGCTCAACGGGGACCGCCATGACCGCCGGCTTCACCTTCGAACGGCTCCACCACGTCCAGCTCGACATCCCGGCCGGCGCCGAGGGCGAGTGCCGGGCCTTCTGGGCCGGCGTCCTCGGGATGACGGAGGTGGAGAAGCCGCCGGTGCTCGCCGCCCGCGGCGGCTGCTGGTTCCGCGGCGGCGGGCTGGAGGTCCACCTCGGCGTCACGCCGGACTTCCGTCCGTCGCTGAAGGGCCACCCGGGCATCCAGGTGAGCGCGCTGGACGCGCTGGCCGAGCGGCTGGCCGCGCACGGCCACGAGGTCGTCTGGGACGACGACCTGCCCGGTCACCGCCGCTTCCACTCCAGCGACCGGCTGGGCAACCGGCTGGAGTTCCTGGAGCCCCTGCCGGTGGCGACCGAGGCGTGAGGCGCTGCACGTAGACTTGGGGGTCGGCCCGTACGGTGCCGACCCAACTCCTCCAAGCCCACGGGACTGCGCTTCATGTCGCTCACGATCGGAATCGTCGGCCTGCCGAACGTCGGCAAGTCGACCCTGTTCAACGCCCTGACCAAGAACGACGTGCTGGCGGCCAACTACCCGTTCGCCACCATCGAGCCGAACGTCGGCGTCGTCGGCGTCCCGGACGCGCGGCTGGCCAAGCTCGCCGAGATCTTCGGCTCCCAGCGCATCCTCCCGGCCACCGTCGACTTCGTCGACATCGCCGGCATCGTGCGCGGCGCCTCCGAGGGCGAGGGCCTGGGCAACAAGTTCCTCGCCAACATCCGCGAGTCGGACGCGATCTGCCAGGTCGTGCGTGCCTTCACCGACCCGGACGTGGTGCACGTGGACGGCAAGGTGTCGCCCAAGGACGACATCGAGACCATCCACACCGAGCTGATCCTGGCCGACCTGCAGACCATCGAGAAGGTCCTCCCGCGGCTCCAGAAGGAGGCGCGTCTGAAGAAGGACACCGCCCCCGTGCTGGCCGCCGCCGAGGCCGCGCAGGCGGTCCTGGAGACCGGCAAGACCCTCTTCGAGGCCGGCTTCGACACCGCCCCGATCCGCGACCTGCACCTGCTGACCGCCAAGCCCTTCCTCTACGTCTTCAACGTGGACGAGGCCGAGCTGGCCGACGAGGACTTCAAGAACGCCCAGCGCGAGCTGGTCGCCCCGGCCGAGGCGATCTTCCTGAACGCCAAGATCGAGTCCGAGCTGATCGAGCTCGACGACGTCGAGGCGCTCGAACTCCTCCAGTCGATGGGCCAGGAGGAGCCGGGCCTCGCCACCCTCGCCCGGGTCGGCTTCGACACCCTCGGCCTGCAGACCTACCTCACGGCCGGCCCCAAGGAGACCCGCGCCTGGACCATCAAGAAGGGCGCCACCGCCCCCGAGGCGGCCGGTGTGATCCACACCGACTTCCAGAAGGGCTTCATCAAGGCCGAGGTCATCTCCTTCGACGACCTGGTCGAGACCGGCTCCATCGCCGAAGCCCGCTCCAAGGGCAAGGCCCGCATCGAGGGCAAGGAGTACGTCATGCACGACGGCGACGTCGTGGAGTTCCGCTTCAACGTCTGACGGCCGCTCGACGCATCGGACCGCCCGGCCCCGTGGTTGCACGGGGCCGGGCGGTCCGGCGTTTCCGGGGGCGGACGGACGGCGGCGGTGAGGATCGGGGCTCGGTGGGTCACCCGTGTCCGAGCAGGTGCGCGTTGACCGCCCGGGCCTGCGCCGCCAGCTGCGGCAGCTCGACCACTTCGACCCCGGCCGCCTCCAGCAGCGCCGTGCCCTGGCAGTCGGTGACGAACAGGTCCGGCTCCCGCCAGGCCACCACCACCCGCGGCACGCCCGCCGCGATGATCAGCCGGGCGCACGGCACCGGGCGCGAGGCGCGCTGCCCGCACGGCTCCAGCGAGCTGTAGACCGTCGCGCCGCGCAGCCGCGGGTCGCCGGCCGGGAGCTTGCCGAGCGCGGCCTCCTCGGCGTGGTCGTGCGCGTCCGCCTCGCGGCTGAAGCCCTCGGCGAGCACCTCGCCGTCCGCACCGACGATCACCGCGCCGACGGAGAAGGCCGTCTCGGACGGCGGGCACCGGCGGGAGAGTTCGACGGCCCGGCGCAGGTGGTCGAGGTCGGTGGTCACGGGGCTGGCTCCTTCGGGGCGTACCTGAGCAGGACGACATCGCCCACGGTACGTGCCTCCAGCAGGCGCATCCGCCGCGCCGGACCGCCGGGGAAGGCCGCCGGGTGGACGAACCGCGGCGCCCGTGCCTGGCCGACCAGCAGTGGTGCGACGGCCAGCTGGAGCTCGTCCGCCAGGCCCTGCGCGAGGAACTGGGTGTGCACGCTGCCGCCGCCCTCGACCATCAGGCGTCGCACGCCGCGTGCGCCCAGGTCGTCCAGCACCGCGCCGAGGTCCACCGCGCCGCCGAGTGCGACCACCTCGGCCAGCCCGTCCAGTGCCGGGCGCAGCGCCGCCGCGCCGGCGTCCGTCGTGTATGCGAGCTTGTCGCCGCCGGTGTGCCAGAACCGCAGCGCCGGGTCGAGCGTGCCGCTCGCGCTGAGCGTCGCCTTCAGCGGGTACGCGGGGCGGCCGGTCGCGACCCGGGCGGCCCGGCGGGCGGGGTCGTTGACCAGCAGGCGCGGGTTGTCGGCGCGCAGGGTGTTGCCGCCGACCAGGATCGCGTCGGCGGCGGCGCGCTCCGCGTCGACCCGGTCGAAGTCGGCGGCGTTGGAGAGCAGCAGGCGCTCGGGGGAGGCGTCGTCGAGGTGGCCGTCGAGCGACACGGCGGCGCTCAGCAGGACGAAGGGGCGCGGGCCGGGCATGGGGCGGGACCGTTCTGTCGGGGGCGCCTCCACGGTACGGCGGGCGGTGGGGGAGGCACTGTCGAGTGATCGGGATATGAGACGAAGCTTCTCGTCATGCGGGATCAGGGGTAGCGTCGCAGGACGCCGACCACGATCGAGGGGGATCCGATGACCGGACAGTCCGCCGTCTACACGCACGGCCACCAGGAAACCGTGCTGCGCTCGCACCGCTCGCGGAGCGCCGCCGACTCCGCCGCCTACCTGCTGCCCGAACTGCGGCCCGGGCAGGCCCTGTTGGACGTCGGTTGCGGGCCCGGCACGATCACCGCCGACCTGGCCGAACTGGTCGGCCCGGGCGGGCGGGTGGTGGCCGTGGACACCTCCGCGGAGGTGTTGGAGCAGGCGGCCGAGTACGCGGCCGGGCGGGGGCTGTCCAACGTCGTCTTCGAGGTCGCGGACGTCCACCAACTGGATCACCGCGACGGGGAGTTCGATGTGGTGCACGCCCACCAGGTGCTCCAGCACGTGGCCGATCCGGTGGCCGCGTTGCGCGAGATGCGCCGGGTGGTGGCGCCGGGCGGCGTGGTCGCGGCCCGGGACGTCGACTACGCGTCGATGACCTGGTACCCCGAAGCGCCCGCGCTGGACGGCTGGTCGGCGCTCTACCGGCGGACCGCGCGGGCCAACGGCGGCGAGCCGGACGCCGGGCGGCGGCTGCTGTCCTGGGCCCGCGCGGCCGGCTTCGCCGAGGTCGCGGCCACCGCCACCACCTGGACCTTCGCGACGCCCGAGCGGTGCGCGTGGTGGGGCGGCATGTGGGCGGACCGGACGGTCGACTCGGCGCTCGCCCGCACGGCGGTGGCCGAGGGCTTCGCGGACCGGGAGGAACTGGAGCGGATCGCGGCCGGCTGGCGGGAGTGGAGCACCGCCGGGGACGCGTGGTTCTCGATGCTGCACGGCGAGATCCTGGCCCGCGGCTGAGGGGCGGGAACAAACGGCGGGCGGACGTTCGAAAAGATCGGGTAAAGTCGCGCGACCGTTCGTTCGCGGGCCCGTTGCGATCCGCGCCGTGTGCCGAACACCGCCGAACGCCGCCGACGCAGAACTGACGCCCGCACCGCCGGGCCGGGGGAGCCCACGTGTCCAAGCCCGATCCCGACGCGCCCGTCCCCGGGCCGGAGAACCCCGCGCCCGCGGACCCGGCGGACCGGGTCGACCTCCACAAGAAGGACGTCCCGCCGGCGGCGCCCGCGGACGCGCCGCCCGTCGAGGCACCCGCCGACGCCCCGCAGCCCGCCGACCCGTGGGCCGCCCCGGCCGGCGCCCCGGCCTTGGCACCGCCCCAGCCCCCGCCGCCGTCCGGCGGGACCGCCGGGGGCTGGGCGTCGGTGCCGCCCGGCGCGTACTCCGGCTTCCAGCCCGGTTACGACTACACCCGGTACCCCCCGTACCCCAGGCAGATCAACGGCTTCGCCATCGGCGCGCTCGTGACCGGCCTCACCTGCTTCTGGCCGGTCGCCCTCGTGCTGTCGGTCGTCGCGCTGGTCCAGATCAGGAAGCGCGGCGAGCGCGGCCTGGGCATGGCCGTGACGGGCCTGGTGTTCGGCGTGCTCGGCATCCTGCTCACCGCTCTCGCCGGCTTCGGCGCGCTGGTGGCCGGGGACGGGCCGGACCGCGCCGGCGGCTCCGGCCGGCCGCCCAAGGCCCCGGCCGGCTCCGTCCGCTGGTCCGCCCTCAAGTCCGGGGACTGCTACAACTCCCCGGACGGGGGCAGCCGGACCGACCCGGACGGCGGCGACGAGACCGTGTACTGGGTCCGCAAGGTGCCCTGCTCAGCCCCGCACCACGGCGAGGTGGCCGGTACCTCCCCGATCCCGTCGAGCACCGGCCAGCCCTACCCGGGCGAGTCGACGATCCGCGGGCGCGCCGCCGAACTCTGCCACCCGGTGCTCGACAACTACGCCCTCGACCAGTGGGCGATCCCGGACGGCATGGACGAGATCTACCTCTACCCGACCAGCGGCAACTGGAAGTCCGGCGAACGGTACGTCACCTGCGCCTTCGAGGACCGCGACGCCGAGCACGTGGGCACCGTCCGCACCGACCGCGGCAGCCTGAACTCCGCCCAGCTCACCTACCTGGAGGCCGTCCGCGGCTTCAACTCGGCCTACGCGAACCGGCCCAAGGGCGACGTCGAGACCGCCGGCCCCGAGTACGTGACCTGGGCCAAGCAGATGGCCGCCGCCTCCCGCACCGAGGCCGAGCAGCTGTCCCGCACGACGGCGCCCTGGTCGGACGGCGCCAAGCCGAAGATCGCGGCGCTCGTCGCGGCCCAGCGGGACGCGGCCGCCGCCTGGGACTCCGCCGCGCGGACGGCCGACCCCACCGCGCTCGCGGGGGAGGTCCGGCGGGCCGAGCAGGCGACGGCCAGGACCACCCCGCTGAGCGTCGACGTCCGCCGCGAGCTGGGCCTGTCCACCGGCGAGCAGGTGCCCGACCTCCGGGTCTGACGCGCCGTCTTACCCGGAGTTAACCGGGCCCGTACCTGCCGGTAGCGATCCGCGCGTACGGTTCCGGGCAGGTATCCCCGGCCCGACCCCCACGCAGGCCGGGGATACGCTCCCGCCATGGGCACCTTTCGGGTGATGCGGCAGGACGACAACGGCAACCGCTTCGTCGTCGCACGCGGCCTCGCGAAGTCCGAGGCCGAGCACCTCGCGGCCGAGTTCGAGGCCCGCGGGCACAAGCAGCTGTACTGGGTCGAGGCCGAGGACGCATAGGCTCGGGCCCATGAACGTCGAGGAGCAGGCCGCCGTCCGGATCGTGGTCGGCGGTGCGATCGTCCACGAGCGGCGGGTGCTGGCCGCGCGCCGCAGCGCCCCCGCCGCGGTGGCCGGGCGCTGGGAGTTCCCGGGCGGCAAGGCCGAGCCCGGCGAGAGCGAGGCCGACGCGCTGGAGCGCGAGCTGCTGGAGGAACTCGGCGTCCGGGCCAGGGCGCTGCGGCGGCTGCCCGGCGCGTGGGCCGTCCGGCCGGGCCTGGAGCTGCGCTTCTGGGCCGCCGAACTGCTCTCCGGCGACCCCCGCCCGCTGGAGGACCACGACGAACTGCGCTGGCTCGGCCCGGACGAGCTGGACTCCGTCGACTGGATCGACCACGACCGGGACGTCCTGCCGTACGTCGCCGGGCTCCTGCGGGCCTGAGCGCCGTACGGCCCGACGCGCAAGACGCCAGATAGGTCAATCGGACAAGACGACCCGGGAGCCGGGATAGCCTGGGTTCTGCTGGGTGTGTCACTTTTCGGCACATTTCGTCACCATCGGTGAGCCGTCCCGGCCGGTGCCGCCGATCCCGACCAGAGCCGGAGGCCCCGTCGGTGTCGAATACCGGGAACGGCGGCGGGGGAGCACGGCGGACAGGCACCGCGGGGAGCGCCGCCGCCCGCGCCCGGCTGCGCCGCGGCGCCCGCCCGGCCGCTCCGCAGCCGTCCGCCGTCCGCCGCCGCGGCACCGGGCCGGCCGCCGTCACCGAGGCCGCTCCCGGCGGCGCCGAAGCCGGCACCCCGCGGCCCGCGCCGACCCTCGCCGTCCCCGGCCCCGGCACCCGGGCCGGCCTGCGCAGCCGCCCCGGCCGGCCGTTCCCCGGCGGGCTCTTCGAGCCGACGCGCGGTGCCGGCACCCCGGCCGAGGGCAGCCTGCTCGACATGCTCAAGGTCGCCATCGCGATCCTCGACACCGCCGGCCGCGTGGTGCTCTGGAGCCCCGCCGCCGAGGAACTGCTCGGCTGGCCGAACGAGCTGCTGGTCGGCCGCCGGATCGACGAGCTGATCCCGGACCACCAGCAGGTCACCCGGATCCAGGCCGCCATCCAGGACACCCTGCGCAACGGCCGCTGGGCCGGGCCCGCCGAACTGCGCGACCGGGACGGCGTGCCGCTCGCCGTGGACGCCCGGATCTCGCTGCTGGTGGACGGCGACGGCACCCCGTTCCTCCAGGTCAACCTGGCCGAGGCGGCGGCCGTCCGGGCCGTCGAGCGGGACCTCGCGGTGCGCGACGCGCTGTTCGAGCAGTCACCGCTCGGCATCGCCGTCCTCGACACCGACCTGCGCTACACCGCCGTCAACCGGACCCTCGCCGAGATGAACGGCATCGCCACCGAGGACCACGTCGGCCGCACCACCGGTGAGACCCTGCCCGAGCGGGCCGCCGACGAGATCACCGCCATCCAGCGCCAGGTGCTGGCCACCGGCGAGCCCGTCATCGACGTCACCCTCGCCTCCCCGGTCACCGCCCGCTCCGGCTACCGCTCGATCTCCTACAGCCGGATGACCGACCGCTCCGGCCGGGTGCTCGGCATCTCCGGCACCGTGATGGACGTCACCGAGCGCTACCGGGCCGTCGCCAAGGTCGAGCACGCCCGGCGCCGGCTCTCCCTGCTCAACGAGTTCGGCTCCCGGGTCGGCGACCTCCTCGACGCCTCCCGGATCGCCCAGGAGCTCGCGAGCTCCGTCGTCCCCCGGCTCACCGACCACTCCGCGGTGATCCTGCTCCAGGCCGTCGCCCACGGCGACGACCTGCCCCGGCACGGCCACGACCGGCGCACCTCGCTGCTCCAGCTCGGCACCGCCTCCGTCCAGGACGGCCCCGAGGTCGACGTGATGCTCCGCCGCGGCGCCCGGATCACCTTCGCCGAGGACTCCGCCTGCGGCCGGGTGCTGCGCACCGGCGTCCCCGAACTGCTCTCCGGCGCCGACCAGCTGAACGACGTCACCTACCCGGGCGACCCGAAGATGCAGGCCGCCCACGACCTCGGCGTGCACTCGATGCTCGTCGTCCCGCTGCGCGCCCGCGGCATCGTGATCGGCCTGCTGCTGGTCAGCCGGGCCGGCTACCGGGAGGGCTTCGACCGGGACGACCTCGCCTTCACCGTCGAACTCGCCGACCGGGCCGGCAGCTCGCTCGACAACGCCCGCCTCTACGCCCGCGAGCGCACCGCCGCGCTGACCCTCCAGCGCACCCTGCTCCCGCAGCAGGTCCCGCAGCCCACCGGCGTCGAGGTCGCCTACCGTTACGTGCCCGGCTCCAGCGGCACCGAGGTCGGCGGCGACTGGTTCGACGTCATCCCGCTGCCCGGCGACCGCACCGCGCTGGTCGTCGGCGACGTCATGGGCCACGGCCTGCGCGCCGCCGCCACCATGGGCCGGCTGCGCACCGCCGTCCGGGTGCTCGCCGCCCTCGACCTGCCGCCGGACGTGCTGCTGCGGCACGTCCACGAGCTCGCCGACGACCTCGCCCAGGGCCCGGACGAGGCGCTGCTCGCCACCTGCGTCTACGCCGTGTTCGACCCCGGCACGGCCCGGCTGACCGTCGCAAAGGCCGGGCACATCCCCCCGGTGCTCGTGGTGCCCGGCCAGGAGACCGGGGAGCCGACCCGCACCGGCAGCCCGCTGCCCGGCGGCGCCGGCCGGATCCTCGACCTGCCCTCCGGCGCCCCGCTCGGCGTCGGCGGCGTCCCGTTCGAGGCGGTCGAACTGAAGATCCCCGAGGGCAGCCTGCTCGCGCTGTGCACCGACGGCCTGGTCGAGTCCCGGGACAAGGACCTGGACGTCGGCCTCGGCCGGCTGGTCACCGTGCTCCAGGAGCCGTACGCCTCGATCCAGGCCGCCTGCGAGGCGGTGCTCGACACCATGGAGCAGGGGCGCGAGCCGGACGACGTCGCGCTGCTGCTCGCCCGGCTCGGCCACGGCCAGGCCGGCATCCCGACGGCCGGCTGGACGCTGCCCGCCGAGCCCACCGCCGTCTCCCGGGCCCGTCGGCTGGTGCGCTCCACGCTCGCCGAGTGGAGCGTCGAGGAGCTGACCGACACCGCCGAACTGCTGGTCAGTGAGCTCGTCACGAACGCCGTCCGGTACGCCAGCGCCCCGATCGGGGTCCGGCTGACGCTCGGTGAGACGCTGCTCGTCGAGGTCTCCGACCCGCTGCCGGACCCGCCCCGCGAGCGGCACGCGGCCGAGGCGGACGAGGGCGGGCGGGGCCTGGAGCTGGTCCGTCGGCTCGCGCTGCGCTGGGGCGCCAGGGCCGAGGGGATCGGCAAGGTCGTCTGGTTCGAGCAGGCGCTCCCGGGTAATGAGCCCGACGGGCCGTGAGCCGAGTCGCGGGCCTGTCACCGACGGCACTGCCCGCCAGCGGGACGCGAGTAGAACGGGGCCGCATATGCCACCTGGAGGCCGGGGGGAGCGCGCACTCCGGAAGGGGGCGCGGGCGTGGCATTGTGGTTGCGCGGGCGGTAGGACAAAAACCTTCGCCCGATCTGATGTTGTGATGTTGAGGGCGTGTGAACGTACCCCTCGATGATGAATACTCGGTCTTCTCGACATCCGGACGGTCGCGGGTTGGAGGGGTCGGTCCGTTGAACAGCACCCCGGCGCGGAACGCGCCGAGCAGCAGCAGTCATGCCGCTGTACCCGGGCAGGCCGGTTCACCGCACCTGCCCGCCCCGGCGGCCCGCCCGGCCGCCGCGGCCGAGGGCCGGCGCCACGCCGCCCACGCCGGCACCCACGCGGGCGCCGGCTCGGTCTACGACTACATCCGGGTCGCCACCTTCGCGATCGGACCCGACGGGCGGATCAGCCAGTGGAGCGAGCGCGCCGCCGAGTTCTTCGGCGTCCCCGCCGCCGACGCGGTCGGCGCCGACCCGATCACCACCTTCGTCCCCCGCGAACTCTGGCAGCGCGGCCGCGCCCGGCTGGAGCGCACCCTCGGTGGCGAGGAGTGGGTCGGCACCACCCCCTACCTCGACGCCGCCGGCGGCGAGGGCCTCGCCGAGCTGTACCTGATGCCCGACAGCCCCCCGCCCGCCGCGGGCGCCACCTGTCTCGCCGTCGACCTCGGCCGGCTGCGCCGCGTCGAGACCGATCTCGCCGCCTCCGAGGCGGTTTTCGGCCAGACCCCGACCGGCTTCATCCTGTTCGACGGCCGGCTGCGCCTCCAGCGCGTCAACGACGCCTTCGCCTCCGGCATGGGCCTGACCCCCGCCGACCTCGAGGGCCTCACCCCGCACGACCTCTTCCCGCCCTCCGAGGCCGACCGGCTCAGCGCCGCCCTGCGCAAGGTCCTCGCCACCGGCGAGCCCGTCTTCGACCTGCGCTTCCACGGCGTCGTCCCCACCCGCGAGGGCAACCGGCTCTGGGCCGTCTCGCTCTACCGCCTCAACGGCGCCGCCGGGCAGCCCATCGGCGTCGCCGGGCAGGTCTCCGACGTCACCAGCCGGCACGTCGCCGAGCGCGAGGCCGACGGCGTCCGCCGCAACCTCGCCCTGCTCAACGAGGCCAGTGCGCACATCGGCTCCACCCTCGACCTGGAGACCACCGCCAAGGAACTGCTCGACGTCGTCGTCCCGCCGTTCTGCGACCTCGCGACCGTCGACCTCTACACCGCGCTGCTCTCCGGCGAGAGCGTCCCGAGCACCGGCCGGCTCGGCGACACCGTCCTCACCGACGGCAGCGGCGAACTGCGCCGGGTCGCCGTCTCCAGCGTCGTCGGCGGCGCCTCCTCGGTGCTCGGCTCCGTCACCGGCCTGCCCATCGCCGAGGCCGGCGGCACGCTCTGCTACCCGCGCCGCTCCCCGCACGCCCGGGCCCTGCGCACCGGCCGCAGCGTCGTCCCCGAGCCCGGTCCCGACCCGCTGCTGCGCTCCACCCTGATCGTCCCGCTGGTCGCCCGCGACCAGGTGCTCGGGCTCGTCCAGCTCTCCCGCGCCATCGGCAGCGAGCCCTTCGACGCCCGCGACGTCGCCATCGCCGAGGAGCTCGTCGCCCGCGCCGCCGTCTGCATCGACAACGCCCGGCTCTACCGCCGCGAGCACGAGCGCGCCCTGATCCTCCAGCGCAGCCTCCTGCCGCCCGGCAACCCCGCCGCCAGCGGCCTGGAGATCGCCTGCCGCTACCTGCCCAGCAACAACAACACCGAGGTCGGCGGCGACTGGTTCGACGTCATCCCGCTGCCCGGCAACCGCACCGCGCTCGTGATCGGCGACGTCATGGGCCGCGGCCTGCGTGCCGCCGTCGCCATGGGCCAGCTGCGCACCGCCGTGCGCACCCTCGCGATGCTCGACCTCGACCCCGCCGAGGTGCTCGGCGCCCTCGACGAGATCGCCCGCGGCCTCGGCGACGACTCCGTGCCGGCCGGCCCGGCCAGCCCGTACGGGCGGCTCACCTCGACGGCCGACGAGGAGGCCCGCGAGGTCTACCTGGCCACCTGCGTCTACGCCGTCTTCGACGCCGTCACCCGGCGTTGTGTGTTCGCCAACGCCGGCCACCTGCCGCCCGTCCTGCTCGGCCCCGGCGAGCCCGCCCGGATGCTCGACGTGCCGCCCGGCCTGCCGCTCGGCGTCGGCGGCGAGCCCTTCGAGGAGGTCGAGCTGACGCTCCCCGACGGCGCCGTCCTCGGCCTCTACACCGACGGCCTCGTGGAGAGCCGCAAGCACCAGCTGGACGAGGGCCTGCGCGCCTTCCGCACCGCCCTCTCGGTCGAGGGCAAGGGGCTCGAAGAGCTGTGCGACCACGTCCTCGGCGAGCTCAACCCGCACCACGGCGAGGACGACATCGCCCTCCTGATGGCCAAGGTGCACGCCTTCCCCGAGGACTGCGTCGGCAACTGGTTCCTGCCGCCCGAGCCCACCTCCGTCGCCAAGGCCCGCGAACTCGCGTGCAGCTGGCTGCTCGCGCGCGGCATGGACGAGCTCGTCGACACCACCGAGCTGCTGGTCAGCGAACTGGTCACCAACGCGCTCAAGCACGGGCGCGGCGAGATCCGGCTGCGGCTGCTGCGCGATCGCGGCATGGTCTGCGAGGTGTGGGACGACGGCTACGCCCAGCCCCGGCAACGGCGCGCGCAGGAGACCGACGAGGGCGGGCGCGGCCTGCAGCTCGTCAGCCTGCTCGCCGAGCGCTGGGGCAGCCGGCGGACGCCCAAGGGCAAGATCGTCTGGTTCGAGCTGGCGCTCTGACGCGCCCGGGGGATCGGCCGTCCGGGTGCAGTCGCCCGGCGGTCCGCCGTGTCGGCGCGGGCGCGCCCGGCCGGTCGGCGTTCGATGGCGGCCATGCGTGTCCGCCAGCTCCCCGCCGCAGCCGCCGCGCTGCTGCTCGCCGCCGTCCTCGGCGGCTGCTCCGACGGTCCGGCCCCCGCCCGACCCCCCGCCCCCGAGCCCGTCCCCGAGGTCACCGCCTCCACCGGGGACGTCCGGCCCGTCGACCGGACCGCCGTCCGGGACGGCGGCACGCTGCACTGGGCGGTGGACCGGGTCCCCGCCACGCTCAACGTCTACCAGCCCGCCGCGACCGCCGACTCGGCGCTGCTCGCGCACGCCCTCTACCCGTCGCTGTTCCGGCCCGACGAGCACGGGCGGCTCGTCCCCGACCCGGACTACCTGGCCGGCGCCGAGTCCACCCCGCCCGGTCAGCAGCCGCAGGTCGTCACGTACCGGCTCAACCCGCACGCCGTCTGGAGTGACGGCACCCCGCTGTCCGCCGCCGACCTCATCGCCCAGCGGGCCGCGCTCTGCGGCCTCGACCCGGCGTACCGGGGCGAGCACCCGGGCGGGTACGACGCCATCGACTCGATCGCCCAGGGCGCCGACCCGCGCGAGGTCCGGGTCACCTTCCGGCGGCCGTACGCCGAGTGGCGCTCCCTGTTCGGGCCGCTCTACCCGGCGGCCGAGACGTCCACCGCCGCGGCGTTCAACCAGGCGCTCGCGGGCGGCGGCCACGTCACCGCCGGGCCGTACGCGGTGTCCCAGTACGACGCCGAGGGCGGGCGGGTGACGGTGGCGCGCAACCCGCTCTGGTGGGGCGACCTGCCGAAGGCCGACCGGATCGACTTCGTCGCGGCGGCGCCCGAGCGGCGGCTCGACGCGCTGGACCAGGAGGAGCTGGACATCGCCCCGCTCACGGCCGCGGTGGACCGGGCGGTGCCGCCCGCACCGTCCGTGAGCCCCGAGGCTACGGCCTCGCCGCCCGCCGCCGCTCCCGAGGCGGCGGCGCTCGCCCTGCGGCGGGCCGAGTCGCTGCCGGGCGTCACCGTGCACCGGGCCGCCGCGGCCTCGCTCACCCAGCTCACTCTCAACGCCGCCCGGGGGCCGCTCACCGACCCCGCGCTCCGGCTCGCCCTCGGTCGGGCCGTCGACCGGCGACGCGTCGCCGACGCGGCCCTCACCCCGCTCGGCATCGCCCCGGCCACGCTGGGCAGCCACCTCCTCGCGGGGGACCAGGACGGCTACCGCGACAACAGCGCGGCCGCCGGCCCCGCCGACGCCGCCCAGCTGCTCGACGAGGCCGGGTGGAAGCGGCCGGACGGCGGCGGCACGCGGACCAAGGACGGCAAGGCGCTCGCCTTCGACCTGCTGATCCCGGCCGGCTCCGCGACCGCGAAGCGCACCGCGGACGCGCTCACCGCGGGCCTCGCCGAGCAGGGCGTCGCGCTGCGCACGGTGACCGCGCCCGCCGACACCTTCGTCAAGGAGCACCTCGCGGCCGGGGACTACGACCTCGCCCTGTTCTCCTGGCCGGCCGGCCCCAGCCCGGCGAGCCAGCAGCGCCCCGCGTACGCCAAGCCCCGGCCGGACCTCGCCGGCGTCCTCGACCCCGGCACCAACTACGCCCGCAGCGGCACCGAGGAGATCGACCGCCTCTTCGACCGGGCGGCCGGCGAACTCGACCCGGCCACCCGCCTGGGCCTGCTCCAGGACGCGGACACCCGGATCTGGCAGCTCGGCCACTCGGTGCCGCTCTACCAGCGGCCGGAGCTGGTCGGCGTCCGCTCGGGCGTGGTCGGTGCCGGGGTGTGGGGCTTCGGCTGGCCACGCTTCCAGGACGTGGGGTGGTCCCGGGCCTCGTAGCGGGGCCGCGTCGCCCGCGGGCGACGCGGCGGCGAAGGCGGGTTCGCCCGGGCGGAAGACGGGGTCCTTCCCGCCCGTTCAGGACCACCGCCGGCGCCGCCACCGCCGCCGGCCGGCGTGACCCGGCTGTGATCTTGGTCCCGCCCGATGGGCTCGTTTCCGCCCTGGTGCGCCCTTCCCCGTACCATAGGAGAAAGCCGAGGCATGTCCAGATGCCCGGCGGGTGGACCGGTAGTAGCAGGCGAACGGGTGGCGGCGACCGACAGGGGTCGCAAGTGCGCGTATCGCGGCCGGGCGCCGTAACCCACGATTCCGGGAGAATCCGCTAGGCATGCCCACGCGCAACGACATCCGTAACGTCGCCATCGTCGCCCACGTCGACCACGGCAAGACCACTCTGGTCGACGCCATGCTGAAGCAGGCCGGCGCCTTCGCCGCCCACCAGCAGCTCGACGACCGCATGATGGACTCGAACGACCTGGAGCGCGAGAAGGGCATCACCATTCTCGCGAAGAACACGGCGGTCAAGTACCACCCCAAGGACGGCGGTGCGCCGATCACCATCAACATCATCGACACCCCGGGCCACGCCGACTTCGGCGGCGAGGTCGAACGCGGTCTGTCGATGGTGGACGCGGTCGTGCTCCTCGTGGACGCCTCCGAGGGCCCGCTGCCGCAGACCCGCTTCGTGCTCCGCAAGGCGCTCTCGGCCCGTCTGCCCGTCATCCTCTGCATCAACAAGACGGACCGCCCGGATTCCCGGATCGACGAGGTCATCAACGAGACCTACGACCTCTTCCTGGACCTGGACGCCGACGAGGACCAGATCGAGTTCCCGATCGTCTACGCCTGCGCCCGTGACGGCGTCGCCTCGCTGACCAAGCCGGAGAACGGCACCGTCCCGGCCGACAGCACCAGCCTGGAGCCGTTCTTCTCCACCCTGCTGGAGCACGTCCCGGCCCCGAGCTACGAGGAGGACGCGCCGCTCCAGGCCCACGTCACCAACCTGGACGCCGACAACTTCCTCGGCCGCATCGCGCTGCTGCGCGTCGAGCAGGGCGAGCTGCGCAAGGGCCAGACCGTGGCCTGGATCAAGCGCGACGGCTCGATCCAGAACGTCCGCATCTCCGAGCTGCTGATGACCGAGGCGCTCACCCGCAAGCCGGCCGAGGTGGCGGGCCCCGGTGACATCTGCGCCGTCGCCGGCATCTCCGACATCATGATCGGCGAGACCCTGGCCGACCCGGAGAATCCGGTCGCGCTGCCGCTGATCACGGTGGACGAGCCGGCCATCTCGATGACCATCGGCACCAACACCTCGCCGCTGGTCGGCCGTGGCGGCAGCGGCAAGGGCGCGGACGCCAAGTCCGGCGCCAAGGTGGACCGCAAGGTCACCGCCCGGCAGGTGAAGGACCGCCTGGACCGCGAGCTGATCGGTAACGTCTCGCTGCGCGTCCTGGACACCGAGCGCCCGGACGCCTGGGAGGTGCAGGGCCGCGGTGAGCTGGCGCTGGCCATCCTGATCGAGACCATGCGCCGTGAGGGCTTCGAGCTGACCGTCGGCAAGCCGCAGGTGGTCACCAAGGAGGTCAACGGCAAGACCCACGAGCCGGTCGAGCGCCTCACCGTGGACGTCCCCGAGGAGCACATGGGTGCCGTCACCCAGCTCATGGGCGTCCGCAAGGGCCGGATGGACAACATGTCCAACCACGGCTCGGGCTGGGTCCGCATGGAGTTCGTCGTGCCGTCCCGCGGCCTGATCGGCTTCCGCACCGAGTTCCTCACCAACACCCGCGGCACCGGCATCGCCCACTCGATCCACGAGGGCCACGAGCCGTGGTTCGGCACGCTGACCACCCGCAACAACGGCTCGCTGGTCGCCGACCGGGCCGGCGTGGTCACCGCCTTCGCGATGACCAACCTGCAGGAGCGCGGCGTGCTCTTCTGCGAGCCGGGCACCGAGGTGTACGAGGGCATGATCGTCGGCGAGAACTCGCGCTCCGACGACATGGACGTGAACATCACCAAGGAGAAGAAGCTCACCAACATGCGGTCCTCGACCGCCGACGTGGCCGAGTCGATCGTCCCGCCGCGCAAGCTCTCGCTGGAGCAGTCGCTGGAGTTCTGCCGCGAGGACGAGTGCATCGAGGTGACCCCGGAGACGGTTCGCATCCGTAAGGTCGTCCTCGACCAGAAGGACCGCGGCCGCACCGCCTCGCGCGCCAAGAAGGCGTGACCCGGACGGATTGATCGGCCTTTGGCCGGAAAGCTTCGCCCCCCTTTCCAAATGGAGAGGGGGGCGAACTTTTTCAATCACCCCAAGTTGTCGACGCGCGTATAAACGGAATAACGCCTATCACACTGGGGTGTCCGCTGAGCGGACGCGCCAGTCCGTCATTCATGACGGCTGTCCGTTTGGTACCTGTCTGACTATGTCTCATATGTCCGGTTTTCGAAACTTACCGACCGTTCATGTGACCTAATTGAGATCGGCACTGGTCACTTTCGTGTCCGTGCGTGACGGATAGTGGAGCCAGTCAGGCTCGGGTCAAGGGTTAACGCGCAGGGGTGCGCGCCGAAACCACGAGCGCGGACGGCACGGCGGATCCGGTGTCAACCATCCGCGGTGCTCTCCTCGTTGGAAAGTCGATTTCAGGAGGCATCCCCCATGCGTGGTGCAACCCAGACCAAGTGGCTCGTCGCGGCGACCGCGATCGCCCTGGCGGCGACCGCTTGCAGCACCAGCTCGAAGAGCAGTGACTCGGCCTCGAAGGACGGCGGCAGCATCGCCGTCCAGCTCGGTGAGCCCCAGCACGGTCTGGTTCCGCAGAACACCGCGGAGTCCGAGGGCACCCAGGTGGTGTACGCGCTTTTCACCGGCCTGGTCGACTACGACATCAAGACCAACGCGCCGAAGCTCGCCATGGCCGAGTCGATCGACTCCACGGACAGCACGACCTGGACGATCAAGCTCAAGGACGGCTACACCTTCCACAACGGCGAGAAGGTCACCGCCAAGTCCTTCGTGGACGCCTGGAACTGGGGCGCCAACCAGGACAACGCCGCCGAGGGCCTGCCCTTCTACGACAAGATCCTCGGCTCCGACGAGCTGGCTCCGGGCAAGGGCAAGACCCCCACCGCCAAGGAGCTCAAGGGCCTGAAGGTCGTCGACGACAAGACCTTCACCGTCACCCTGAAGGCGCCGTTCTCCCAGTTCAAGACGATGCTGGGCTACAACCCGTTCTACCCGCTGCCGACGGCGTTCTTCAACGACCCGAAGGCCTTCGGTGAGCACCCCATCGGCAACGGTCCCTTCCAGATGGACGGCGACTGGGACCACAACAAGCAGATCAAGATCAAGCGTTACGACAACTACGGTGGCACCAAGGCCCACCTGCAGAACGTGACCTTCAAGATCTACGACAACCTGGACACCGCGTACAACGACCTGCGCGCCGACAACATCCAGGCCACCAACAAGCTCCCGATCTCCGCGATGTCCACCGTCGCCAGCGAGTTCGGCGACCGCTACATCAACAAGCCGGAGTCGGGCATCGGCTACATCGGCTTCCCGATCGCCTACAACCCGGCCTACCAGAAGCCGGAGATCCGCAAGGCGATCTCGATGGCGATCGACCGTGACGCGATCACCAAGACGATCTTCGCCGGCACCCGCGTCCCGGCCTCGGACTTCGTCAGCCCGCTGATCAACGGCTACCGCAAGGACGCCTGCGGCGACGCCTGCAAGTACGACCCGGCCAAGGCCAAGGACCTCTTCACCCAGGCCGGCGGTCTGCCGAACAACACCCTGGAGCTCGGCTACAACGCCGACGGCGGCCACAAGGAGTGGATCGAGGCCGTCGGCAACCAGCTGAAGAAGAACCTCGGCGTCGAGGTCACCTTCAAGCCGTTCGAGAAGTTCGGCAAGATCCTGGACGCGCTGCAGGCCAAGCAGTACCAGGGCGCCTTCCGCATGGCCTGGTCGATGGACTACCCGTCGATCGAGGACTACCTGCGCCCGATCTTCTCGAAGGTCGCCATCGACAGCGGCTCGAACTACGGCGGTTACGTCAACGACCAGTTCGAGAGCCTGCTGACCCAGGCCGACGCCGCGAAGACCGAGGACGAGGGCATCAAGCTCTACCAGCAGGCCGACGACATCCTGATCAAGGACATGCCGTACATCCCGGTCTACACGTACCAGTCCTCCGCTGCGTACACCAAGAAGATCAAGAACTTCAACACGGATGCGCAGATGCGCTACAACCTGGCCGAAGTTGAGATGGCCGGCTGATCCGGTAGTCAGACGATCGGGGGCGGGTGGACCGGACCACAGTCCGGCTCCGCCCGCCTCCCTTCCTTGTCCGAAAGTATGGAGGTCTGATGGGCCGCTATGTGATCCGCCGGTTGATACAGGCGATCCCTGTTCTCATCGGTGCGACGTTCCTGATCTACGCGATCGTCTTCTTCCTGCCCGGTGACCCGGTGCAGGCGCTGGCGGGCGAGAAGCGCGCCGACCCGATCGTGGCGGAGATGATCCGTCAGAAGTACCACCTGAACGAGCCGTTCTTCGTTCAGTACTGGGACTACATCTCGGGTGTCTTCCGCGGCGACCTGGGCGAGAGCCTGCAAGGTCGCAAGGTGGCCGACATGCTCGGCGAGGCGTTCCCCTACACCGTCAACCTCGCCGTGGTGGCCTTCGTCATCGAGGCGGTCGTCGGTGTGGCGGCGGGTGTCATGGCGGCCCTTCGCAAGGGCAAGTTCCTCGACCAGCTCGTGCTCCTCAGCACCCTGCTGGTCATCTCGGTCCCGGTCTTCGTCACCGGCTTCATCCTCCAGCTGGTGCTCGGCGTCCAGCTGAAGAACTCGTACGGCATCGACTTCTTCGCGGTCTCGTTCAACGAAGAGGACGGGCTCCGCGCCTACCTGCTGCCGGCTCTCGTCCTCGCGTCGCTCTCGCTCGCGTACGTCGCCCGACTGACCCGCACCAGCCTGATGGAGACCATGCGCGCGGACTACGTCCGCACCGCGGTCGCCAAGGGCCTGAAGCGCCGTCGGGTGATCGGCCGCCACGCCCTGCGCAACGCCCTGATCCCGATCGTCACCTTCCTCGGTGCCGACCTCGGTGGCCTGATGGGCGGTGCGGTGATCACCGAGAAGATCTTCAACATGCACGGCATCGGTGGCCTCATCGCCCAGGCCGTGTACCAGAAGCAGGGCACGGTCATCGTCGGCATCGTCACGCTGCTGGTGCTGATCTACCTCCTGACCACCCTGCTCGTGGACATGCTGTACGCCGTGCTCGACCCGAGGATTCGCTATGAGTGACACCATCACCAAGGACGCCTCGGCGCCGGCCGGGGGCAACGACCCGAAGGCCGCGCCGGCGAAGGCCGCGAAGCCGGAGCGCGTCGCCAGCCTGTGGTCGGACGCGGCCCGCGACCTGCGCCGCAACCCGCTGTTCATCATCGGCGGTGTGCTGGTGCTGGCGCTGATCGTCATCTCGATCGTGCCGGGGTGGTTCACCGACGGCAGCCCGTTCGACAACGGTGCGTGCGACCTGTCGCACTCGCTGGAGCGCCCGAGCGCCGACCACTGGTTCGGTTACGACGTCCAGGGCTGCGACAACTACACCCGCACCATCTGGGGCGCCCGCAACTCGATCATCGTCGGCATCCTGACCACCACCCTGGTCACCGTGGTCGGCTCCCTCCTCGGTCTGTGGGCCGGCTGGAAGGGTGGGGTCATCGACTCGATCCTGTCGCGCGTGACCGAGATCTTCTTCTCGATCCCGACCCTGCTCGGCGGCATGCTGATCATGTCGATGCTGCCGTTCGCCGGTAACGCCTACAGCGTCTCGCTGGTGATGGCCGTGCTCGGCTGGCCGCAGATCTTCCGCATCATGCGTGCGTCGGTGCTCTCCAACAAGAACAACGACTACGTGATGGCCGCCCGCGCCCTGGGCGCCGGTTCCGGCCGGATCACCTTCCGGCACATCCTGCCGAACGCCATCGCACCGGTCATCGTCGTCGCCGCGATCAGCCTGGGCGTCTTCATCGGTGCCGAGGCCGCGCTGTCCTACCTGGGCATCGGCGTCCAGCCGCCGCAGATCTCCTGGGGCCTGATGATCAGCGACGCCCAGGTCCGCTTCCTGGCGGCCCCGCACGTGCTGCTCTTCCCCGCCGCGGTCCTGAGCGTCACCGTGCTGGCCTTCATCATGCTCGGCGACGCGGTGCGCGACGCCCTCGACCCGAAGCTCCGCTGAGAGAAGAGGTGACGACCCGATGACCACCGTGATCGAGAACCAGAACCAGAAGAGCGGCCGGCTCGAAGTTGGCACCCCGCTGCTGGAGGTCAAGGACCTCCACGTGGAGTTCCACACCCGGGACGGCGTCGCGAAGGCCGTGAACGGCGTCAACTACTCCGTGGCCGCCGGCGAGACCCTGGCGGTGCTCGGCGAGTCCGGCTCCGGCAAGTCGGTGACCGCCCAGACCATCATGGGCATCCTCGACATGCCGCCCGGCAAGATCAGCCAGGGCCAGATCCTCTTCCGTGGCCAGGACATGCTGGCCATGAAGGAGGAGGAGCGCCGGCTGATCCGCGGCCAGAAGATCGCGATGATCTTCCAGGACGCGCTGTCCTCGCTGAACCCCGTCATGACCGTCGGCGCCCAGCTGGGCGAGATGTTCCGGGTGCACCGCGGCGCCTCCAAGAAGGAGGCCCGGGAGAAGGCCATCGAGCTGATGGAGCGGGTCCGCATCCCCGCCGCCAGGCAGCGCGTGGGCGACTACCCGCACCAGTTCTCCGGCGGCATGCGCCAGCGCATCATGATCGCGATGGCGCTCTCCATGGAGCCCGACCTGATCATCGCCGACGAGCCCACCACCGCCCTGGACGTGACCGTCCAGGCCCAGGTGATGGACCTGCTCGCCGAGCTGCAGGCCGAGTACAACATGGGCCTGATCCTGATCACCCACGACCTCGGCGTGGTCGCCGACGTCGCGGACAAGATCGCCGTCATGTACGCCGGCCGGATCGTCGAGACGGCCCCGGTGCGCGACCTGTACGCCAACCCGGCGCACCCGTACACCAAGGGCCTCCTGCGCTCCATCCCGCGCCTGGACCAGAAGGGCCAGGAGCTGTACGCGATCAAGGGTCTGCCCCCGAACCTGCTGAAGGTCCCGGCCGGCTGCGCGTTCAACCCCCGCTGTGACGTCGCCACCGACCTGTGCCGCACGGAGATCCCGGCGCTGCACCAGGTGACCGACAAGGACGGCAAGGAGCTCACCGGCCGCCGCAGCGCGTGCCACCTCTGGAAGGAGACCCTCCATGGCTGAGCCCATCCTGGAGGTCAAGGACCTGGTCAAGCACTACCCGCTGACCCAGGGCATCCTCTTCAAGAAGCAGGTCGGCGCGGTCAAGGCGGTCGACGGCATCTCCTTCGACCTGATGAAGGGCGAGACGCTCGGCATCGTCGGCGAGTCCGGCTGTGGCAAGTCCACGCTGGCCAAGGTGCTGATGAACCTGGAGCGGGCCACCTCCGGCCAGGTGCTGTTCAAGGGCGAGGACATCTCCAAGCTGACCGGCCAGGCCCTCAAGGCCGTGCGCCGGAACATCCAGATGGTGTTCCAGGACCCGTACACCTCGCTGAACCCGCGCATGACGGTCGGCGACATCATCGGCGAGCCGTTCGAGATCCACCCCGAGGTGGCCCCGAAGGGCGACCGCCGCAAGGCCGTCCAGGACCTCCTGGACGTCGTCGGCCTGAACCCGGAGTACATCAACCGGTACCCGCACCAGTTCTCCGGCGGCCAGCGCCAGCGCATCGGCATCGCCCGCGGCCTCGCGCTCAAGCCCGAGATCATCATCTGCGACGAGCCGGTCTCCGCCCTGGACGTGTCCGTCCAGGCGCAGGTGATCAACCTGCTGGAGCAGCTGCAGGGCGAGTTCGGCCTGTCGTACATGTTCATCGCCCACGACCTCTCCATCGTCCGGCACATCTCCGACCGCGTCGGCGTGATGTACCTCGGCAAGATGGTCGAGATCGGCACGGACGAGGAGATCTACGACAACGCCACCCACCCGTACACCCAGGCGCTGCTCTCCGCGGTGCCGGTGCCGGACCCGACCGCGCGCGAGAGCCGCGACCGGATCATCCTGACCGGCGACATCCCCTCGCCGGCCAACCCGCCGTCCGGCTGCCGCTTCCGCACCCGCTGCTGGAAGGCGGAGGACCGCTGCTCCGAGGAGCTCCCGCTGCTCGCGGTGCCCTCGCTGCTGAAGGGCCCGGCCGCGCACGAGTCGGCCTGCCACTTCGCCGAGGTGCGGGAGACGGAGACGGCCGCGGCCTGATCGCCGGCACCCGTGACGCACCCGGAAGGGCCCGTGGCTTCCCCGCCACGGGCCCTTCCGGCGTTCCGTCAACTCCACGCGCGGTCACCGCACCCGTCCGGGGGTACTCGGCTCGCGCCGTCGTCGGAGCGCGCTTCTCATGGGGTGTGATGCGACACACACCTTGAGGAGGGACCTCCATGCCCGTAGCCGCCCGTGCTCGTTGGGTCCTCGCCGCTGCGACGTCCGTGGTCCTGGTGGCCACCGGGTGCAGCAGCGGCGGAGGCGGCACCAGCTCGTCCGACACCAGCAAGACCTTCAGCTACCAGAGCAGCGAGCCGCAGAACCCGCTGCAGCCCGCCAACGCGAACGAGGTCGGCGGCGGGCGCATCCTGCAGAACCTCTTCAAGGGGCTGGTCGACTACGACCCGACCACGGCCAAGATCCGGTTGCAGGTCGCGGACAAGATCGACACCAGTGACTCGCAGACCTTCACCATCACGCTGAAGGACGGGTGGAAGTTCCACGACGGCACCCCGGTGCACGCCAAGAACTTCGTCGACGCCTGGAACTGGGGCGCGGCCACCACCAACAACCAGATCAACAGCTCCTGGTTCTCCGACATCGAGGGCTACAAGGACGTCCACCCGGCCGCCGGCCAGCCGACCACCGACAAGATGTCCGGCCTGACCGTCACCGACGACCTGCACTTCACCGTCAAGCTGAGCAACAAGGTCTCGTACTTCGAGTACAAGCTCGGCTACATCGCCTTCGCGCCGCTGCCGGACGCCTTCTTCAAGGACCCGGCCGGGTACGGGCAGAAGCCGGTGGGCAACGGGCCCTACCAGTTCGTCAGCTGGTCGCACAACCAGGAAGTGGTCACCAAGACCTTCCCGGACTACCAGGGCGTGGACAAGCCGAAGAACGGCGGCATCGTCTTCAAGATGTACAACACGTCCGAGGCCGCCTACGCCGACCTCCAGTCCAACAACCTGGACGTGATGGACCAGGTGCCGCCGTCCGCGCTGGCCACCTACAAGAGCGACCTCGGCGACCGGGCGATCGACGCCCCGCAGGGCGCCATCCAGAACATCGGCTTCACGCTCTACCAGGCCGACTGGGCCTCGCCGGACAAGGCCAAGGTCCGCCAGGGCCTGTCGATGGCGATCGACCGCGACACCATCACCAAGACGGTGCTCCAGGGCTCCCGCAAGGCCGCCAGCGCGTGGGTGGCCGAGGGCGTCGAGGGCTACAAGGACGGCGCCTGCGGCGACTCCTGCAAGTTCGACCCGGCCAAGGCCAAGGCGCTGATCACCGAGGGCGGCGGCGTCCCCGGCAACAAGCTCTCCATCACCTACAACGCGGACGGCGGCCACAAGGAGTGGGTCGACGCGGTCTGCAACTCGATCCGGCAGAGCACCGGTGTCGACTGCACCGGCGACCCGAAGCCCGACTTCAAGACGGCCCGCGCGGCGATCACCAAGCACCAGCTCAACGGCGCCTTCCGCACCGGCTGGGTGCAGGACTACCCGCTGAACGCCAACTTCCTGTCGGACGTCTACCGCACCGGCGCCGCGTCCAACGACTTCGGCTACAGCAGCGCGAAGTTCGACCAGCTCGCCAAGCAGGCCGACGAGGCCTCCAGCGTCGCGGACACGGTCTCCGGCTACCAGAAGGCCGAGGCGGTGCTGCCGGGCGACATGCCGGCCATCCCGCTCTGGTACTACCGCACCAACTCGGGCTTCTCGACCAAGGTGCAGAACGTGAAGTTCGACTCCTTCGGCAACCCGGCCTGGACCCAGGTCGAGGTCAAGGGCTGATCCCCTCTCCCGCCGGCCCCGCCCTCCCCGCACGGAGGGCGGGGCCCGGCCAGCTAGGAAGGAGGCCCGGATGGGCAGTTACGTGCTGCGGCGGGTGCTGCAGATGATCCCGGTGTTCTTCGGCACCACGCTGCTGATCTTCCTGATGGTCTACACGCTGCCGGGGGACCCGGTGGCGGCGCTGTTCGGCGAGAAGGCCGCCGACCCGGCCGTGGTGGCCAGCATCAAGCACAAGTACTACCTCGACCAGCCGGTCTGGAAGCAGTACCTGCACTACATGGGGAACCTCTTCCAGGGGGACTTCGGGACCAGCTTCACCGGCCGCCCGGTCACCGACATCATGGCGGGCGCCTTCCCCGTCACCATCCGGCTCGCGCTGCTGGCCTTCGTGTTCGAGATGATCCTGGGCCTGTGCCTCGGGCTCGTCTCCGGCCTCAAGCGCGGCAGTCCGCAGGACACCCTGGTGCTGATCCTCACCCTGCTGGTGATCTCGATCCCGGTCTTCGTCCTCGCGTACATCGCGCAGACGGTGTTCGCCACCAACCTGGGCTGGGTCACGCCGACGGTGCAGGACAGCTACGACCTCTCCCAGCTGCTCCTGCCGGCGATGGTGCTCGGCTCGCTCTCGCTCGCGTACGTCGCCCGGCTCACCCGCACCTCCATCGGCGAGAACCTGCGGGCCGACTACATGCGCACGGCGGTCGCCAAGGGCCTGCCCCGGCGGACCGTCATCTCCCGCCACCTGCTGCGCAACTCGCTGATCCCGGTGGTCACGTTCCTCGGCACCGACCTGGGCGCCCTGATGGGCGGCGCGATCGTCACCGAGGGCATCTTCAACGTGCAGGGCATCGGCAACGTCCTGTACCGGGCGATCAACCAGAAGGAGGGGCCGACGGTGGTCGGCATCGTGACCGTCCTGGTGATCGTCTACCTGGTCGCCAGCCTCCTCGTCGACCTGCTCTACGCGGTCCTGGACCCGAGGATCCGCTATGCCTGACATCCACGACGAGGACTCGTACGAGCCGCACCCCAAGCCCGGGGTCTCGCGCCTCGACTACGCGGGCGGGCAGGGCATGGCCGTCGAGCAGGAGACCCTGGTCGAGAGCGACGTGGTCAAGCGGGAGGCGGCCCGCAGCCTCTGGGGCGACGCCTGGCGGGACCTGCGGCGGCGGCCGATCTTCCTGGTCTCGGCGGTGCTGATCCTGCTGCTGGTGATCATGGCGATCTTCCCGTGGGCGTTCACCGACGCCGACCCGCGCAAGGCCGACCTGGTGCACGACTACCTGCGCCGGCCGGACTGGTCGGACGTCTTCGGGGCCGGCTGGTTCGGCTACGACGGGCAGGGCCGCTCGATCTACGCCCGCGTGGTGTACGGCGCCCGCGCCTCGATCACCGTCGGCATCTGCGTCACCGCGACGGTCACCGTGCTCGGCGGGCTGGCCGGCATGATCGCCGGGTACTTCGGCGGCGGCGTGGACGCGGTGATCTCCCGGATCGTCGACATCTTCTTCGGCATCCCGCTGCTGCTCGGCTCGCTGGTGCTGCTGAACGCCTTCTCCACCCGCACGGTGTGGAGCGTGGTCATCGCCCTGGGCTTCCTCGGCTGGACCCAGATCGCCCGCGTCATGCGCGGTGCCGTGCTGACCGTCAAACAGGCCGACTACGTGGTGGCCGGACGGGCGCTCGGGGCCGGGACCGGGCGGCTGATGTTCCGGCACATCCTGCCGAACGCGATCGCCCCGGTGATCGTCGTCGCGACCATCGCGCTCGGCGGCTACATCGCGACCGAGGCGACGCTGAGCTTCCTCGGCATCGGTCTGCAGGACCCGACCATCTCCTGGGGCATCGACATCTCCTCCGCCCAGAAGGTGATCCGGACGGCGCCGTACGTGCTGTTCTTCCCGGCCGCGGCGCTCTCCGTCACCGTGCTGGCCTTCATCATGCTGGGCGACGCGGTGCGCGACGCCCTCGACCCGAAGCTTCGCTGAGCGAGGGGAGCGCATCGTGACTACAGCTGTGGACACCACCAAACCGGGGCGGGAGGCGCCGTACGAGGGACCGCTGCTCGACGTGCGGGACCTGCACGTCGAGTTCGTCACGCGGGACGGCGTGGCCCGGGCGGTCAACGGGGTCAACTACAGCGTCCGGGCGGGGGAGACGCTGGCGGTGCTCGGCGAGTCCGGATCGGGCAAGTCGGTGACGGCGCAGGCGATCATGGGAATCCTGGACATGCCGCCGGCCCGCATCCCGCGCGGGGAGATCCGCTTCCGCGGCCAGGACATGCTCAAGATGGGCCGGGAGGAGCGGCGGCGGATCCGCGGCCGGAAGATCGCGATGATCTTCCAGGACGCGCTGTCCTCGCTCAACCCGGTGCTCAGCGTGGGCTTCCAGCTCGGCGAGATGTTCCGCGCGCACCACGGGACGTCCCGCAAGGAGGCCGGGGACAAGGCCGTCGAGCTGATGGACCGGGTGCGCATCCCGGCGGCGAAGCAGCGCGTGAACGACTATCCGCACCAGTTCTCCGGCGGCATGCGCCAGCGCATCATGATCGCGATGGCGCTGGCGCTCGAACCGGACCTGATCATCGCGGACGAGCCCACCACCGCGCTGGACGTGACCGTCCAGGCCCAGGTGATGGACCTGCTGGCCGAGCTGCAGGCCGAGTTCCGGATGGGCCTGATCCTGATCACCCACGACCTCGGCGTCGTCGCGGACGTCGCGGACAAGATCGCGGTGATGTACGCGGGACGGATCGTCGAGACGGCGCCCGTGCACGAGCTGTACGCAAGGCCCGCGCACCCCTACACCCGGGGTCTGCTGGACTCGATCCCGCGCCTGGACCAGAAGGGCCAGGAGCTCTACGCGATCAAGGGGTTGCCGCCCAACCTGCTGCGGATCCCCAAGGGGTGCGCCTTCAACCCGCGCTGCCCGCGGGCGCAGGACATCTGCCGGGCCGAGGTGCCGGAGCTGTTCCCCGTGACCGAGGACGACGACACGCCGCTGGCCGGGCGGGGCAGTGCCTGCTTCTTCTGGAAGGAGACGCTCCATGACCGGTAACGGGGCGAGTGCGCTGGGGGCGACCACGCCGGAGGAGCTCGCGTTCAACCAGGACGTGGCGCGCGGCGAGCCGATCCTCGAAGTCCGCGACCTGATCAAGCACTTCCCGCTGACCAAGGGGGTCCTGTTCAAGAAGCAGGTCGGTGCGGTGAAGGCGGTCGACGGGGTCGGCTTCGACCTGATGCAGGGCGAGACGCTGGGCATCGTCGGCGAGTCCGGGTGTGGCAAGTCCACGCTGGCCAAGGTGCTGATGAACCTGGAGCCGGCCACCAGGGGATCCGTCCGGTACAAGGGCCAGGACATCACCCGGTTGTCGGGGGCGGCGCTGAAGGCCGTGCGCCGGAACATCCAGATGGTGTTCCAGGACCCGTACACCTCGCTGAACCCGCGGATGACCGTCGGCGACATCATCGGCGAGCCGTACGAGATCCATCCCGAGGTGGCGCCGAAGGGGGACCGCCGCAAGGCCGT
This sequence comes from Kitasatospora sp. NPDC001660, assembly GCF_053596725.1. Taxonomy (NCBI): domain Bacteria; kingdom Bacillati; phylum Actinomycetota; class Actinomycetes; order Kitasatosporales; family Streptomycetaceae; genus Kitasatospora; species Kitasatospora sp. NPDC001660. The sequence goes on from NZ_JBSFGU010000002.1 coordinate 87,976, forward strand.
TCAGGATCTCCTGGACGTCGTCGGGCTCAACCCCGAGTACATCAACCGGTATCCGCACCAGTTCTCCGGCGGGCAGCGTCAACGCATCGGCATCGCACGGGGGCTGGCGCTCAAGCCGGAGATCATCATCTGCGACGAGCCGGTGTCGGCGCTCGACGTGTCGGTGCAGGCGCAGGTGATCAACCTGCTGGAGAAGCTCCAGGGCGAGTTCAACCTCTCGTACATGTTCATCGCCCATGACCTCTCGATCGTCCGGCACATCTCCGACCGCGTCGGGGTCATGTACCTCGGCAAGATGGTCGAGATCGGCTCCGACACGGAGATCTACGACCACGCCACCCACCCGTACACTCAGGCACTGCTCTCCGCGGTGCCGGTGCCCGACCCGACCGCGCGGGAGTCGCGGGACCGGATCGTGCTGACCGGGGACGTGCCGTCGCCGGCCAACCCGCCGTCGGGCTGCCGCTTCCGCACCCGCTGCTGGAAGGCGCAGGAGCGATGCGTGGTGGAGGTCCCGCTGCTCGCGGCGCCGACGTGGCTGGACGGGCCGGCCCGGCACGAGTCGGCGTGTCACTTCGCGGCGGAGCGCGAGATCGGGCAGAGCGCGGCGGAGCGCGAGATCGGGTAGAGCGCGAGAGCGGCCGGGGCCGCCGCGGTCGGGTAACAATTCGGTCGACGTCGCGGCAGGCGGCGCGAACCAAGGGCGCGTCCTCGATTCGAGGGCGCGCCCTCGGCTGTGCTGCGCAAACGCCGGGAAAAGATCAATTACCCCTCGTAAACGCGCGAATACCGGAGATCATTGTCCGCCTTCCGGGGTTTGAAACGGGTGGCCGCCGGATGCGATATGCGGGAATTTGGCGAGCATTGTCCGGACCGACTCGGGCGCGTAATTGAAAAGATATGTGACGTGGATTCCGAAAGGGGGGTCGGTTGATCGATAGTTGCCTTGCGCGTATCAGTGGTCACCTCGCCAACTGCGCGGATCGGCCCTGAGATGTCGACCTCCGCCATGCCCGGCACACCGAGTGGCGGGGCGCCGTTCGTTCGTAAGCCCCTAAAACGAGGAGCAGTTGAATGAGGCCCACCAAGACGATGCGCCTGACCGCGATGGCGGCCTGCGCGGCACTCGCGGTCTCCGCGTGCAGCACGGGCGGCAGCGACAAGAAGTCCCCGGAGGGGGCGAGCGCGAACGGCAGGACCGGCGGTTCGATCAGCGTCGAGCTCGGTGAGCCGCAGAACGGCCTGGTCCCGCAGAACACCGCCGAGTCCGAGGGCTCCCAGGTCGAGTACGCGCTCTTCGTCGGGCTCGTCGACTACGATCCCAAGACCAGCACGCCCCGGCTGAACATGGCCGAGTCGATCGACTCCCCGGACTCCACCGTCTGGACGATCAAGCTCAAGGACGGCTACACCTTCCACAACGGCGAGAAGGTCACCGCGCAGTCCTTCGTCGACGCCTGGAACTGGGGCGCGAACCAGAGCAACGCCGCGCAGGGCCTGCCGTTCTACGACAAGATCCTCGGCTCCGACGAACTCGCCCCCGGCAAGGACAAGCAGCCCACCGCCACGGCGCTCAAGGGCCTCAAGGTCGTCGACGACAAGACCTTCACCGTCACCCTCAAGGCGCCGTTCTCGCAGTTCAAGACCATGCTCGGGTACAACGCCTTCTACCCGCTCCCGAAGGTGTTCTTCAACGACCCGAAGGCCTTCGGCGATAACCCGATCGGCAACGGCCCCTTCCAGATGGACGGCCCGTGGCAGCACAACCAGCAGATCAAGGTCAAGCGCTACGACAAGTTCCCGGGCAAAAAGGCCAAGCTCGATTCGGTCACCTTCAAGATTTACGACAAGCTGGAAACCGCGTACAACGACCTCCGCGCGGACAACATCCAGATCACCAACAAGCTGCCGATCTCGGCGATGGCGACGGTCGCCCAGGAGTTCGGTGACCGCTACGTCTACCAGCCGGAATCCGGGGTCGGGTACATCGGATTCCCGATCTCGACCAACCCGGCGTTCGCCAAGCCCGACCTGCGCAAGGCGATCTCGATGGCGATCGACCGCGAGGCCATCACCAAGACCATCTTCTCCGGCACCCGCAAGCCGGCCGACGACTTCGTCAACCCGATCATCCCGGGCTACCGGCAGGGCGCCTGCGGCGACGCCTGCAAGTACGACCCGGCGAAGGCGAAGGCGCTCTTCACCCAGGCCGGCGGCCTGCCCGGCAACAAGCTGGAGATCGGCTACAACGCGGACGGCGGCCACAAGGAGTGGATCGAGGCCGTCGGCAACCAGCTGAAGAACAACCTCGGCCTCGACGTCACCTTCAAGCCGTTCGAGAAGTTCGGCAAGATCCTCGACGCGCTGCAGGCCAAGCAGTACTCGGGCGCCTTCCGCATGGCCTGGGAGATGGACTACCCGTCCATCGAGGACTACCTCCGCCCGATCTTCTCGAAGATCGCCATCGACAACGGCTCCAACTACGGCGGCTACGTCAACGAGGACTTCGAGGCGCTGCTCGCCAAGGCCGACCAGGCGAAGACCGAGGACGAGGGCCTGAAGCTGTACCAGCAGGCCGACGACATCCTGCTCAAGGACCTGCCCTACATCCCCGTCTACACGTACATGAGCTCGGGCGCCTACACCAAGAGCGTCAAGAACGTGATCATCGACGCCCAGAGCCGGATCGACCTGGCCGACGTCGAGCTCGCCTGACCCGAGTCCCCTTGACCGGTACGTCCCGGAGGGCGGCGCGGGAAACCCCCGTGCCGCCCCGTCGGCGACGTGCCCCAACCACGAGGAGGCCGTCGCATGGGCCGCTATGTGGTCCGTCGGGTCATCCAGGCCATACCTGTGATCCTCGGCGCGACGTTCCTGATCTACGCACTGGTCTTCCTGCTGCCCGGTGACCCCATCCAGGCACTGGCCGGTGAGAAACGCGCGGACCCCACGGTCGTCGCGATGCTGCACGACCGGTACCACCTGGACGATCCGTTCTTCCTCCAGTACTGGCACTACCTGGTCGGCCTGTTCCAGGGCGACTTCGGCGAGGACTACCGCGGCCACGCGGTCGTGGACGTGATGACACGGGCGTTCCCGTACACCATCAACCTGTCGGTGACCGCGCTGGTCATCGAGATGGCGGTGGGCGTGGTCGCCGGCGTGGTCGCCGCCCTGCGGCGCGGCCGCTTCATCGACAACCTGGTGCTGATCTCGACCCTGATGGTCATCTCGATCCCGACCTTCGTGATCGGCTTCGTGCTCCAGCTGGTCCTCGGGGTGAAGCTCCACAACGACTACGGCATCGACTTCTTCCCGGTCTCGTTCAACGAGGACGACGGCTTCCGCGCCTACATCCTGCCGGCGTTCGTGCTCGCGTCCACCTCGCTCGCCTACATCGCCCGGCTCACCCGGACCAGCCTGACCGAGGTGATGCGGGCCGACTACGTCCGCACGGCGGTGGCCAAGGGCCTGAGCCCGCTGCGCGTCGTGGTGCGGCACGGGCTGCGGAACGCGCTGATCCCGATCGTCACCTTCCTCGGCATGGACCTGGGCTCGCTGATGGGCGGCGCGGTGATCACCGAGGGCATCTTCAACATCCCGGGGATCGGCCACCAGCTGTTCCAGTCCGTGTACCTGCGCGAACGCACCATCGTGGTGGGCGTCGTGAGCGCCCTCGTGATGGTGTACCTCTTCACCAACCTGGTGGTCGACCTGCTCTACGCCGTTCTTGACCCGAGGATCCGTTATGAGTGAGCCGACGAACACGCTGGACACCACGGCCGCGGTGAACGGGGCGGCCACGGCCAAGGGCGACAAGGAGCGGGTGGCCAGCCTCTGGACGGACGCCTGGTACGACCTGCGGCGCAATCCGCTCTTCGTCATCGGCGGGCTGCTGGTGCTCCTCATGGTGGCCATGGCCGTCGCCCCGCAGCTGTTCACCGGCAAGGACCCGAACTCGCCCGGGTTCTGCGAGCTCTCGTCCTCGTTGCAACGCCCCTCCGCGGACCACTGGTTCGGCTTCGACGTCCAGGGCTGCGACGTCTACACCCGGACGATCTGGGGCGCCCGCAACTCGATCATCGTCGGCATCCTGACCACCTCGCTGGTGGTCCTGGTCGGCGGCACGCTCGGCCTGCTGGCCGGCTGGCTGGCCGGCGTCTGGGACAGCCTGCTCTCGCGCGTGACCGAGATATTCTTCGCCATCCCCCTGCTGCTCGGCGGCATGCTCATCATGTCGACCTGGCAGAAGGGCAACGCCTGGACGGTCTCGGCGGTGATGGCGGTGCTCGGCTGGCCGCAGATCTACCGGCTGATGCGCTCGGCGGTGATCTCCAACAAGCACAACGACTACGTGGTCGCCGCCCGCGCGCTCGGGGCCGGCACCGGGCGGATCGTCACCCGGCACATCCTGCCGAACGCGGTGGCGCCGGTGATCGTGGTCTCCACCATCAACCTCGGCGTGTACATCGGCGCCGAGGCCGCGCTGTCCTACCTGGGCATCGGCATCCAGTCCCCGGCGATCTCCTGGGGTCTGATGATCAGCGATGCCCAGTCCCGCTTCCTGAACGCCCCGCACGTGCTGCTCTTCCCGGCCGCCGTGCTGAGCATCACCGTGCTGGCGTTCATCATGCTCGGCGACGCGGTGCGCGACGCCCTCGACCCCAAGCTGCGCTGAGGAGGGCCGCGGATCATGACTGACACGACGAAGCCGTCCGGCACGAGGAACAGCCGGGCGCACGTGGGCGCGATCGAGGTGACCGGCCCGCGCCGGGAGAACCTGGTGCCCGGCACGCCACTGCTCGAAGTCGACGACCTGCACGTCGAGTTCGTCACCCGGGACGGCATCGCCAAGGCTGTCAACGGCGTGAGCTACTCGGTGTCGGCCGGGGAGACGCTGGCGGTGCTCGGCGAGTCCGGGTCGGGCAAGTCGGTGACGGCGCAGGCGATCATGGGCATCCTGGACATGCCGCCCGGGCGGATCACCGCCGGCAAGGTGCTGTTCCGGGGCCAGGACCTGCTGACGATGAGCTCCAAGGCGCGGCGCGCGGTGCGCGGCCGGAAGATCGCGATGATCTTCCAGGACGCGCTGTCCTCGCTCAACCCGGTGCTCAGCGTCGGCTACCAGCTCGGCGAGATGTTCCGGGTGCACCAGGGTGCTTCGCGCAAGGAGGCGAAAGACCGGGCGATCGAGCTGATGGAGCGGGTGCGCATCCCGGCGGCGAAGCAGCGGGTGAACGACTTCCCGCACCAGTTCTCCGGCGGCATGCGCCAGCGCATCATGATCGCGATGGCGCTCTCGATGGAGCCCGACCTGATCATCGCGGACGAGCCCACCACCGCCCTGGACGTGACCGTCCAGGCCCAGGTGATGGACCTGCTCGCCGAGTTGCAGTCCGAGTTCCACATGGGGCTCATCCTGATCACCCACGACCTCGGCGTGGTGGCCGACGTCGCGGACAAGATCGCGGTGATGTACGCGGGACGGATCGTCGAGACGGCGCCCGTCCACGAGCTGTACGCGCGCCCGGCCCACCCGTACACCCGGGGCCTGCTCAACTCGATCCCCCGGCTGGACCAGAAGGGGCAGAACCTGTACGCCATCCAGGGCCTGCCGCCGAGCCTCCTGCGCATCCCGACGGGCTGCGCGTTCAACCCGCGCTGCGACCGCGCGCAGGACCGCTGCCGGTCCGAACTGCCGCCGCTCGCACCGGTGCTGGACGAGGAGGGCAGGGACCTGCCGGGCCGGCACAGCGCCTGCCACTTCTGGAAGGAGACCCTCCGTGGCTGAGCCGATCCTGGAGGTCCGGAACCTGGTCAAGCACTACCCGCTGACGCAGGGCATCCTCTTCAAGCGGCAGGTCGGCGCGGTCAAGGCCGTGGACGGCATCTCCTTCGCCCTGGTGAAGGGGGAGACGCTGGGCATCGTCGGCGAGTCCGGGTGCGGGAAGTCCACGCTGGCCAAGGTGCTGATGAGCCTGGAGCGGGCGACCGCCGGTGAGGTGCGCTACAAGGGCCAGGACATCACCCGGTTGTCGGGGGCGGCGCTGAAGGCCGTGCGCCGGAACATCCAGATGGTGTTCCAGGACCCGTACACCTCGCTGAACCCGCGGATGACGGTCGGCGACATCGTCGGTGAGCCGTTCGAGATCCATCCCGAGGTGGCGCCGAAGGGCGATCGCCGCAAGGCCGTTCAGGATCTCCTGGACGTCGTCGGGCTCAACCCCGAGTACATCAACCGGTATCCGCACCAGTTCTCCGGCGGGCAGCGCCAGCGCATCGGCATCGCACGGGGGCTGGCGCTCAAGCCGGAGATCATCATCTGCGACGAGCCGGTGTCGGCGCTCGACGTGTCGGTGCAGGCGCAGGTGATCAACCTGCTGGAGAAGCTCCAGGGCGAGTTCGGGCTCTCCTACATGTTCATCGCGCACGACCTCTCGATCGTCCGGCACATCTCCGACCGCGTCGGCGTGATGTACCTCGGCAAGATGGTCGAGATCGGCACGGAGGACCAGATCTACTCCTACCCGACCCACCCCTACACCCAGGCCCTGCTGTCGGCCGTGCCGGTGCCCGACCCGACCGGTCGCGAGCAGCGCGAGCGCATCCTGCTCAGCGGCGACCTGCCGTCGCCGGCCAACCCGCCGTCCGGCTGCCGCTTCCGCACCCGCTGCTGGAAGGCGCAGGAGCGCTGCAGCACCGAACCGCCGCTGCTCGCGGTGCCCTCGCTGCTGGAGGGGCCGGCCGCGCACGAGTCGGCCTGCCACTTCGCCGAGGTGCGGGACGTGATCGGGAGCGCGTGAGCCCGTTCGTCCGGCCGGGTCGCGGAGTCCGCCGACTCCCCGGCCCGGCCGGTCACCTCCCGAGGCCGCTCACTTCTCGAAGCCGACGTTCTCCCAGACGATGTCGGACAGGCCCTGCGCGCCGATGTTGGCGAGGTTGGCGCGGGCGCCGTACAGCTGCGGCCGCTGGTAGAGCGGGAGCATCCCGGCGACCTTCCACAGCTCGGCGTCGGCCTGGTTGATGGCCTCGGAGGCGGTGGCGGCGTCGGGCGCCGCCGCGGCCCGGTCGAGGGCGGCGTCGACGGCCGCGCTGCCGGTGCCGGAGTGGTTGTTGCCGCTGTTCTGGGCGAAGCTGGCGCGGCTGCCGCTGGCGGGGAAGGGCGTGCCGAGCAGCGCGTACGTGGCGATGTCGAAGTCCTGCCGGTTGACGTACCTGTCGAAGAACTCGTTGGCGCCGGCCTGCACGGTGGTGACCTTCACGCCGACGTTCCTGAGCATCCCGGTGACGGCCGCGGCCTCGTTCTGGGCGGTGGCGACGCCGGCCGGGACGACCATCCGCAGGTTCAGCTCGTGGCCGTCCTTGTGGCGGACGTCGCCGTCGAGCTTCCAGCCGGCCGCGTCGAGCTTGCGGCGGGCCTCGGCGGGATCGTAGCGGCTGAGGCCGAGCGAGTTGTCGCGGTAGGCGTTCTGGTTGGCGACCAGCAGGTGGTTGTTGAGCGTGGCGGGCGGCCAGTCCAGGCCCTTGAGGTCCTCGCGGGTGATCGCGTCCCGGTCGATCGCCTGGAACACGGCCTGGCGCACGGTCGCGTCGGTGAGCAGCGGGCTCCGGCCGTTGAGGGTGAGCTGGCGGAAGTCCGGCCCGCCGGCCCGCCGGACGACGGCGCCCTTGGTGCGCTTGACGGCCTCGTAGCCGGCCACGTCCGGGCCGTTGTCGAAGAGGTCGATCTCGCCCCGGCCGAAGGCGGCGGCCTTTGCCGAGGGGGTCATGGCGTGGAAGACGATCCGGTCCAGCAGCGGCTTGTCGCCCCACCAGGCCGGGTCGGCGACCAGGGTGACGGTCTGCGCCGCCGGGTCCAGCTTCTCGACCTTGAACGGGCCCGCGGTGACCGGGATGGCGTCCAGGTAGGCGGTGTTGAACAGGTCCGGGGTGGCCACCTTGCTCGCCGGCAGCAGCGGGGCGTTGGCGGCACCGTTGAACATCGACTGCCACTCGGAGAACGGCTGGTCGAAGGTCATCACGGCCTGGAAGTCGTCCTTGCCGCGCTCGACCGAGGAGACCAGTTCGAACCCGGTGCTGCCGGAGGACCTGAACGCCGGGTCCTTGCCGTTCATCGCGCGCCAGTCGGCCTCGATGTCGCGCCAGGTGATCGGGGTGCCGTCGGACCAGTGGGCCTTCGGGTTGAGCGTCCACACGACCACCTGGCGGCCGTCCCTGAGCTCCGCGTGGGCCTCCTGGAGGTAGGCCGGGTTGACGGTCTGGGTGCCGGCCGCGTCGGAGCGGAAGAAGGTGGGCAGCAGCGGCTTGGTGACGCTGCCCGTCGAGGACTCGGTGCCGTCGGCGTGGACCGGCGACCACTGGTGGGAGAACTGCGTGATCGCGAGGTTCAGCGTGCCGCCCTGGCGCAGCTGGGCGCGGTCGCGCGGGTTGACGTCCGTCGCCGTGAACTTGGGCGACTGCGGGGCGGACGGCGGGGCGTCGCCGGCCGGGTCGTCCGCCTGGGACGCGCACGAACAGAGCGTCAGCGAGAGCGAGAGCGCGGTGAGGCCGGCGAACAGGGCCGTCCGGTGGTGGAGGCGGCGGCCCATTGGCGTGCTCCCGAGGCGGATGTGACGGATGGTGTGGCGTCACATCTTGGCGACCGGGACGGGAGTTGTCGAGGGGCGGGCCCGCTGTCTTCGTCGAAGAGGGGGCGGGCCCGCCCCACGGTGGTGCGGGGATCAGGCGACGGTGAACTTGAAGGTGCGGTCCTTGTCGCCGCTCTTGTCGAGCAGCGGCGTGAGCGCGTCGGCGACGTCCTGCGCGGTGATCGCCGCGGACTGGCCGTTCTTCTTGATCTTGACCTTGTCGAAGACGCTGCCGAGCTGGGCGCCCAGCGCGTCCATGTCCCACTTGGGCACGATCTTGCCGGAGGCGTCCGGGACGAGGGTGAGCGTCTTGGCGGCGGTCAGCTTGCCGAAGTTCCAGGTCTTGGCGCCGGCCTGGAGGTGGATCTGGCCGCTGACCGCGGACTTGCCGAGGCCGTCCGCGGCGGCCTGCAGGGCCTGGGCGGAGACCTTGGGCTGGGCGGCCGTGACGTTCAGCGCGATCGGCTGGTCGGGCTTGCCGGCGGCGCGGTCGCGGTAGGCCTGCTCGACCACGGCGACGGCGCTCGCCGAGTCCAGCGCCTGGCCGGCCTTGCCGGCCACGACGACCGGGTCACCGGAGTCGCTGAACTTGACGTAGCCCTCCTGGAGGCCCTGGCCCGAGCCGGCGGCCAGGCCGTCCAGTGCGGCCTTGAGCTTGGCCCGGTCGACCTTGACCTCCGGCGCGACGTTCTTCGTGCCGCCCTTCAGCGACTTGATGACGTCGACCGGGCTGTAGCTGTGCTGGGTGAGGCCGTCCACGGTGGCCGTGGTGTCGAAGGCCAGCCCGGCGACGGTCGGGTCCAGGTCGACGGCCTGGTCGCCGATCTTCAGCTTGAGCGGCTGCTGGCCGGCCTTGCCGACCGTCTCGTCGAGCTGGTGGATGGCCTGGTCGCGGTTGTTGCCGCCGATGTCGGTGCCGAGCACCACGGTGCCCTTGGGGATGTCGGACTGGTTCAGCATCAGGCCGGTGCCGTACGCGGCGGCGCCGAGGAACAGGATGCCGCCGATGCCGTAGACGCCGAGCTTGACGATCTTCTTGCCGCCGCCCTTGCTCTTGCCCTTGCCCTGTGCCTTGGCGGGCGCGGCCTTCGCGGGCTCCGGCGTGGCGGCGGGCGCGGGGGCCGGCAGCGGCGTGACCTCGGTGGCCTCCGCGTCGCGGCCGGGCTGCTGCGGGCGGGCCGGGGCGGTGCTGAACGGGTCGACGAGGGCGGCCTTGCCGCCCGGGGCGCCCGGGGCACCGGGGAAGAGGCCGCCGGGGGCGGGGGTGGCGAACGCGTCCTGGCCGGGCGCGGCGGGGCGCTGCGCGGCGAACGGGTCGGCGCCGGTGGGCGCGGAGGCGAACAGGCCCGGCTGCTGGCGGCCCTCGCCGGGGCGCGGGGCGCCGTTCTGCGGGGCGCCGTCGCGGGGCAGGCCGGGTATGGCGGCCGACGGGGGCACGTCCTCGCGGATCGGCGCGAAGCCGTCCACGGAGGTGCCCTCCGGCTCGGCCGCGCCGGCCGGGAAGGGCTGGGCGCCCTGCGGGCCGCGGTTCTGCGGGCGGCCGTTCGGGGTGCCGGGACCCTGGGGGCCGCGGTTCTGCGGGCGGCCGTTCGGCGCACCGGCGCCCTGCGGGCCGCGGTTCTGCGGGCGGCCGTTCTGCGGGCCGCGCGGGCCGGCGGGGGGCGTCGGGGCGAACGGGTCGGCGACGGGCGCTGCGGCCTCGTACACGCCGGGCTCCTCCGACTGGCCCTCCGGGCCGCCGAACGGCGAGGCGGACGCGCCGGACGCGCCGGACGGGCGCGGCGCGGGGGCCGGGCGGCCGTTCGGCCGGGCGCCACCCTGGCCGGGACGGGCTCCGCCGGGCTGGGCACCGTTCGGGTGCGCACCGTTCGACTGCGGCTGGACCTGCGGCTGGACCTGCGACTCGGCGTCGGTCCCCGGCGCACCCGCCGGGACCGCGGCGGGCGCGGACTCGGCGGGCGCCGGCGCGGCCTTCTTCTGCCGCGGCCGGAACCACGCACCGGTCGACTCGGACTCGGAGGTCGCCGGCGGGATCGGCGGGATCTGCCACTCCGGCGGCAGGTTCGGCGGCGTGGCCGTGCGGCCGCCGCCCTCCATCACGCCGAGGACGGGGGAGGAGGGCGCGGAGCGGTGGCGCGGAGCGTCCGCCTCGGGGGCGGGCGCCGGGGCCTCGTCGCCGGGGCCCTCCTCGTTCTTGACGGTGCTGCGGACGACGACCGGCGGGATCGGGCGCGAGCCGGGGATGTTGATCCGGACCCGGGTGGTCAGGGTGGTCTCGGTCTTCGGGGCCTCGTCCTCGCCGCCCGCCGCCGCGCCCTGGGCGGCACCGCCACCGGACCGGTCGCCGCCGGGCAGTCCCGGTGTGCCGTAGGGCGGGGTGCCCGACGGGTAGGCGTCCGGGCCCGTGCGCCGGGGCGTCGGGTGGGCGTTGTCAGATTCGCGGCTGCTCAATGCTGCTCTGCTCCGGGTTCGCGGGCGGGCCGTGCGGCGCGACCGCGGTTCGTGGTCGCCGGGCCTGGGGCGGGCGGCGGTCGGGTACGGCGTTCTGCGGCACCACCATACTGGGAAGAACTGAGCGGTGAACGGGTTCGGACAGATCCCGATACGTCCGGTTCCTCCGGTATGAGAGTACGGCCGTGCGGTCCTGACTGCTCGTTGTGCGCGGTACCGTACGCGCTGCACCCCCGGGTTCAGCGGGGCGGGTTGGGGACCCCGGGGAACCAGCTGGTGCGGGTGGGCAGGGTGGCGCAGATCACGCCCAGGATCGAGCCGACGAACATCCAGGCGAGCGACGTGCCGTTGGTCCACAGCACGGTGTCGCCCTCCGCCCGCGGCACGATGACGAGCACCAGGGCGACGAACCAGCCGGCCGCGGGCAGCGCGGCGCCCAGCCGGGTGCCGGTGACGCGCAGTCCGCCGTAGAAGGTGGCGGCGGTCGCGCCGAGTGCCAGCAGGACTCCCACGGGCGGCCACAAGGCCTGCACAAAGGATCCGCAGACCGAGACCGCGAAACCGAGCAGGAGGAACAGGACATACGCCGCGAACCGCGCGAGGCGCGGGGGTTGAGGCTCGGCCAGGCGCTCCTCCCGGGTGCCGAGGACGGCGGCGGCGAGCGGGCGGCGGGGGGCCCGGGGCGCCTTCCCGTCGGCGGGCTCGGCCGGCTTGCGGTCGGCGGGCTTGTTCATCGGGTGCTCTCCTCGGCGGTCGCCGCGGCGTCTTCTCCGGAGTTCCCTGCCGCGCCGTCGCCCGCGGCGCGGTCGTGGCCCAGGCCGGCGAACAGGTCGTCCTCGGGCCGCCCGGGTCCGGCCTGGCCGCGCACCAACTGGTAGTACTCGGTGGCGAGCAGCGGCTGGCCGAGGTGGTTGGAGAGCGCGAACGAGGCGCCGTCCACGGTGATCTGGGTGGCGTGCGCAGCCATCGCGACGGCCTTGCGCCCGGCGTACGCGGTGCCGTCCACCGCGGTCGTGACCACCGCGTCGTCCACCACCCCGGGGACGTCCGACGGGACGGCCGTGCCGGGGAAGGACGCCCGGGCGGCGGTGGCGGCGAGCCCGGCCTCGATCACCGAGCGGGGCATCCGGTTCCAGTACACCTTGGCGATCCGCCAGGCTGGGCCGAGCTCGGGGCGGTACGCCGGGTCGGCCGCGAGGTCGTACGCGCGCATCGCGACCCGGTGCGCCTGGATGTGGTCCGGGTGCCCGTAGCCGCCGTTCTCGTCGTACGTGACCAGCACCTGCGGCCGCACCTCGCGGACCACCGGGACGAGGTGGCCGGCCGCCTCGTCCACGTCGGCCCGCCAAAAGCAGCCGGGCGCGTCGTTGTCGGGCACGCCCATCATCCCGGAGTCGCGGTAGCGCCCGGGGCCGCCGAGGAAGCGGAAGTCGGTGACGCCGAGGGCACTCATGGCCTCGCTCAGCTCGCCGATCCGGTACGCGCCGAGGGTGTCGTCCCGATCGGCCGTCAGGTGGGCCAGCCCGGGGGGGATCACCTCGCCGCCCTCGCCGAGGGTGCAGGTCACCAGGGTGACGCGGGCGCCCTCGGCGGCGTACCGGGCCATGGTGGCGCCGTTGCCGATCGACTCGTCGTCGGGGTGGGCGTGCACCAGCAGCAGGCGGCGTCCGGTAGTCGAGGTCATGGGAGGAAGCCTAACGACCGGCCGGGCGGGGGTGTGTGCGTGCGGGGGCGTGGGGGTCCTCAGAGCTTCAGGCCGTTGATCATCCCGGCGAGGTTGCTGGTGAGCTGGCTGATCGACGGGGCGATGGAGCTGGACGCCAGGTAGAAGCCGAGCAGCGCGCAGACGATCGCGTGCGCGAGCTTCAGGCTGGAGCGGCGGATCAGCACCACCACGATGACCAGCATCAGCATGGCCGCCGAGATGTTCATAGCCATGTCGGCTCACACCCCTTCTCGGGTGCGCCACCCCTGGGGAGGGCGGCGGTCGGACCGTGTGGGACTCGCGGCCGGGCGCCCGGAGGCCCGGGACGGGGGGCCCGGCGATCAACCGCGTGATCAGTCTTACCCGATGGGTGAGCGGAGCATGACGTTCGGTGAGGCCGCGCGCCGGGGTGCGGCGGCACTCGTGGGGCGCATGGGCCGGTCGGAGGGGGTGCGGACCACTTTGGGGCGTACTTCCCGACGATGCTCCGAACGAGTGATCAAAACGCTCCCGGCAGCGCGCGTCCGAGGTCGTAGGGTCTGGTGCCATGACCTCCCACACCCCTGCGGACACCTTCCCCCGGCAGTACGCGCGGACCCTGCGCTACACCGTCGGCGCGCCCCGGTCCTTCTCCGTCGCGCCGGACGGCTCCCGGGTCGTCTTCCTGCGCTCGCGATCGGGCGGCGACCGGGCCAACCTGCTCTGGACCCTCGACACCGCCACCGCCGAGGAGCGGATCGCCGCCGACCCGGCCGTCCTGCTCGGCGGCGGCGAGGAGGACCTCTCCCCGGCCGAGAAGGCCCGCCGCGAGCGCAGCCGCGAGGGCTCGGCCGGCATCGTCGGCTACGCCCTGGACACGGCCGGCCGACTGGCCGCCTTCGCCCTCTCCGGTCGCCTGTTCACCGCCGACCTCGTCACCGGCGCCACCGCCGAACTCCCCGCCGAGGGGCCGCTGCTGGACCCGCGGCCCGCCCCGAACGGCGCGTACGTCGCGTACGCCAACACCGCCGGCGAACTGCGGCTCACCCGCGCCGACGGCACCGGCGACCGGGCCCTCGCACAGCCCGACGGCCCGAACGTCACCTGGGGTCAGGCCGAGTTCATCGCCCAGGAGGAGATGAGCCGCGACCGCGGCTTCTGGTGGTCCCCGGACAGCGACCGCCTGCTGGTCGAGCGCGCCGACGACACCCCGGTGCGCCGCTGGTGGATCGCCGACCCGGCCAACCCGGAGCGCGAGCCCGCCGAGGTCGCCTACCCCGCCGCCGGCACCGCCGACGCCGAGGTCGGGCTCTGGGTGTTCGACCTGGACGGCGGCCGCACCGAGGTCGTCTGGGACCGCGCCGCCTTCCCGTACCTCGCCCGGGTGCACTGGTCCAGGGGCGGCGTGCCGCTGCTGCTCGTCCAGGCCCGCGACCAGCGCAGCCAGCGGATCCTCGGCCTCGACGTGGCCACCGGCACCACCGAGGTGCTGGTCGAGGAGCACGACGACACCTGGCTGGAGCTGTTCCAGGGCGTCCCGGCCTGGACGCCGGACGGCAAGCTCGTGCGGATCTCGGACATCGAGGGGGCGCGCGAAGCGCATCCTGAGAAGGGTGGTGGCGGGCGACGGGAGGGCGGAGCGCGTGCGCTGGTGATCGGCGATCAGGCCGTCACCGGGGACGACCTGCACCTGCGCTCCGTCCTGGCGGTCACCGACGACGAGGTGTTCTTCACCGCCTCCGGCGGCGCCGCGGAGACCGACCCCGAGCCCGGCTGGGTCGCGGTCGGCCGGATCAGCCACGACGGCAAGCGGCTCGGCTGGGAGTCTTCCAACGGCCGCCCGTTCACCTCCGTCACGACCGCCGTGCACGCCGCCGGCATCACGGTCCGCGCCACCGCCGAGCCCGACCTGCCCGGCACCCTCGTCCAGGTCGCCCGGGACCTGCCCGAGGGCGTGGTCGTCGACGACATCGCCACCATCGCCTCGTACGCCGAGACCCCGGTCATCGCCGCCCGCCCGGTGTTCCGGTTCGCCGGTGAGCGCCGCATCCCCGCCGCCGTCTTCCTCCCCACCGGCTACGACCGCGAGCGGGACGGCCTGCTGCCCGTCCTCATGGACCCGTACGGCGGCCCGCACGGGCAGCGCGTCGTCCAGGCGCACAACCCGCACCTCAACTCGCAGTGGTTCGCCGACCAGGGCTTCGCGGTCATCGTCGCCGACGGGCGCGGCACCCCCGGGCGCAGCCCGGCCTGGGAGAAGTCGATCGCCTTCGACTTCGCCGGCGCCACCCTGGACGACCAGGTGGACGCGCTGCAGGCGCTGGCCGAGGAGTTCCCGCTCGACCTCGGCCGGGTCGCCGTCCGCGGCTGGTCCTACGGCGGCTACCTGTCCGCGCTCGCCGTGCTGCGCCGCCCGGACGTCTTCCACGCGGCGGTGGCCGGAGCGCCGGTGACCGACTGGGAGCTGTACGACACCCACTACACCGAGCGCTACCTGGGCCACCCGGCCGAGCGGCCCGAGGTGTACGCGGCGAACTCGCTCACCGGGTACGCGGCCGGGCTGGAGCGCCCGCTGATGATCATCCACGGGCTCGCGGACGACAACGTGGTGGCCGCCCACACCCTGCGGCTGTCCTCCGCCCTGCTCGCCGCCGGCCGCCCGCACACGGTGCTGCCGCTGTCGGGCGTCACGCACATGACGCCGCAGGAGGAGGTGGCGGAGAACCTGCTGCTGCTCCAGGTCGACTTCGTGAAGCGCTCGCTGGGGATGTGACGCCGGCACCGTCAACCACCCCTGACGAACACTCCTGACCAGGGGTTTCGGCGGCCGGTGCCCCTGACGGGGGTACCGGCCGCCGGCATGACATCCGTCATACGGAACGCACGACGGCGGACACTGCCGCCGTACCCGGCCCGCGCGGGACTCTGTGGTGGTGCGAACAGCACCGACCGCGTCACCGGACGCGACACCACCAGGGGAGAGGAGCGGGGCGATGGGCACCGAGGTGGCCGCCTTCCGCGGCGTCGGCAAGAGCTACGGGCGGGTGCGGGCCGTCGACGGCCTGGATCTCGTGCTGCGGCCGGGCGAGACCGTCGCCCTGCTCGGGCCGAACGGCGCCGGCAAGTCCACCAGTCTGGACCTGCTGCTCGGCCTGCGCGAGCCCGACCGGGGCAGCGTCTCGCTGTTCGGCGGCAGCCCGCGCGAGGCGATCGCGGCCGGCCGGGTCGGCGCGATGCTGCAGAGCGGCGGGCTGATGGCCGACGTCAAGGTCCGTGAACTGGTCAAGCTCGCCTGCGACGTGCACCCGCGCGGCCGGTCGGTCACAGGGGTACTGACCGACGCCGGGATCACCGAGCTGGCCGAGCGCCGGGTGGACAAGCTGTCCGGCGGCCAGGAGCAGCGGGTCCGCTTCGCCCTGGCGATCGCCGGCGACAGCGACCTGATCGTGCTGGACGAGCCCACCACCGGCATGGACGTCAGCGTCCGGCAGGCGTTCTGGGCGAGCATGCGTGCGCAGGCCGACGCCGGGCGGACGGTGCTGTTCGCCACCCACTACCTGGAGGAGGCGGACTCTATCGCCGACCGCGTCCTGGTCCTGCACCGCGGCCGGCTGATCGCGGACGGCAGCTCCGCCGAGATCAAGGCGCGCGCCGGGGCCCGCCGGGTGGCCTTCGAACTCCACGACGTGGATGGCGGGTTCGAGGAGTCGCTGCTGCGCACCCTGCCAGGCGTGCAGTCGCTGGACGTCAGCGCCCGGGTGCCGGGCGTACGGACGGTCCGGATCCGGACGGCGGACGCCGACGCGAGCGTCGCCGGGCTCTACCGGGCGGGCCTGTACCCGCGCGGGCTGGAGGTCACCGCCCTGGGCCTGGAGCAGGCCTTCCTGACCATCACCGGCGAGCAGGACCACCAGGACGCCGAGCACCAGGACGCAGTGAAGGAGACCGCGCGATGACCACCCTGATCCAGCTGGAGGTCCTGCGGACCCTCCGCAACAAGCGGTACCTGCTCTTCACCGTCGCCTACCCGGCGCTGATGTACTTCTTCTTCATCCACGTCTACGACTCGACCAAGCCGGCCGGCGGCCTGCCGGTGAAGACCTACTTCATGGTCTCGATGGCCACCTTCGGCGCGGTCGGCGCGGTGCTCACCGGCAGCGCGCAGCGGATCTCGCTGGAGCGCAAGAGCGGCTGGGTGCGGCAGCTGCGGCTGACCGCGCTGCCCGGCCGGGCGTACACCGCCGGCAAGATCGCCGCGAGCGCGGTGACCACGCTGCCGGCGATCCTGGTGGTGTTCGCGGTCGGCGCCAGCCAGGGGGTGTCGCTGAGCGCGGCGCAGTGGGTGGGCCTGGCGCTGGCCCTGTGGCTGGGCAGCTTCGTGTTCGCGGCGCTCGGGGTGGCGCTCGGGTACGCGGCGGCGCCGGACTCGGTGCAGACCATTGTGATGATCGCCTACATGCTGATGTCGCTGTTCGGCGGGACGTGGTTCCCGGTGAGCGGCTCGCTGGAGAAGTTCGCGCAGTTCAACCCGGTGTTCCTGTACAACAAGCTGGCCACCTTCACCCAGCCCGGGCACTCGCTGGACACCGTCGCGGTCGCCGGTCTGGCCGGCTTCCTCGCGGTGTTCGTCACGGCCGCCGCCGTGCTGTACCGGCGCGACACCCGCCAGGCATGATGATCCACATGGACGACACGCGCCGCACCCACCGCACCGACGAGCAGCCGGAGGCGGGTGCGGCGCGCCCGTCGTTGTCGTTCATGAACGCCCCCGGCTCCCCGGTGGAGACCAGGCGGCAGATGGTGGTCAAGGTCGCCTGGATGCTGATGTGGATGCTCTACCTGGCCTACCCGGCGGGCGATCTGGTGCGCGGCGGCCACGGCGTGGGCGCCCAGGTGTTCGGCTGGACCTGCCTCGCGGTGTTCGTGGTCGCCTACGTCATGCTGGTGATCTTCCGCTCGATGGCGGGGATGAAGCCGCGGGGCTGCCAGGCGATCGTCGCGACGATGATCGTGCTCGCGGTCGCCGCGTCCGTCGGCCTGGGCGAGTCCTTCCTGACCCTCTTCATCTACGCCTCGGTGTGCCTCGCGATCATCACGCCGACGCGCCACGCGCCGCGCGCGCTCGTCGGCATGGCCGTGCTCACCGCCGGGACCGGCCTGGTCGTCCACGCATCCGCGGACAACATCACGACCTTCACGCTCAGCGCCTTCCTCTCCGGCATCGCGATGACGGGCATGCAGCGGCTCATCGCCACCATGAAGGAGCTGCGCGAGGCAAGGGCCGCCGTCGCACACCTGGCCGCTTCCGAGGAGCGGCTGCGGCTCGCCCGCGACCTGCACGACCTGCTCGGGCACTCGCTGTCGCTGATCACCCTGAAGAGCGAGCTGGCCGGGCGGTTCATGGACGCCGGCAAGGACGAGGCGGCGCGGGCGCAGGTCGCCGACATCGAGCAGGTGGCGCGGCAGTCGCTGATCGACGTCCGGGAGGCGGTGACCGGCTTCCGCCGGCCCACCCTGCCGGTCGAACTCGCCGCCGCCCGAACCGCGTTGGCCGCGGCGCAGGTGCAGCTGGAGGCCGCGCCGGAGCTCGTCGACACCTGGCCGGGCCTGGCCAACGAGGAGTCGGGCGCGCTGGCCTGGGCCCTGCGCGAGGCCGTCACCAACATCGTCCGCCACGGCGAGGGCGCCACCGTCTGCACCGTCACCGCCGACACGGCCTGGGAGGGGAGCGGCGATCGGTACGCCGTCCTGGAGATCGCCGACGACGGCCGCGGCCCGGGCAAGTCCAAGCCGGGCAACGGCCTTTCGGGCCTGGAGGAGCGCCTGTCCCTGGTCGGCGGCCGGCTGGAGACCGGTCCGGGCATCCGCGGCAAGGGCTTCCGGCTGCGGGCCGTGGTGCCGCTGCGCGAGGTCTCGGCGCCGGTGACGAACGCGCCGTAGCCGGAACCCGGACGGCCGGCCGGACGTCGTTGCGGACATGGCCACCGTTCTCGTACTCGGCATCGACCCGCACACCGTCCCCGGCATGGACGGTGACACCCTGCGTGCCGGCCTCGACGCCGAACTCGCCCGCTTCGCCGACCACGGCATCGACGCCGCCATGACGCTCGTCGCCCTCGACGAGAGCGCCGCGCCCGCGCTCGTCGCGGCCCTCGGAGAGCGGGAGTGGGACGTCGTGGTGATCGGCGGGGGCATCCGCAAACCCGAGCCGCTGCTCACGTTCTTCGAGCACGTGGTCAACCTCGTCCGCCGGCACGCCCCGAAGGCCGCCCTCGCTTTCAACTCCAGCGGCGGCGACAGCGTCGAGGCCGCCAAGCGCCACCTCTGACCGGAGCGGGAAGAGGACCCCGGCGTCTCCCCCCGCGGGAGGCGCAGGCCGGTCCCCCTCTATGGTCGTGCCCATGAGTGACATTCAGAACGGCCCCTCGATCCGCGTGCTGCTGGCCGAGGACCAGGGGATGGTCCGGGAGGCGCTGGCGGCGCTGCTCGGGCTGGAGGGGGACATCGACGTCGTGGCGCAGGTGGGCCGCGGCGACGAGGTGGTGGCGGCGGCGCTGGCGAACGACGTCCAGGTCGCCGTGCTGGACATCGAGATGCCGGGCATGACGGGCATCGAGGCGGCGGCGCAGCTGCGCAAGCAGGCGCCGCGGACGAAGGTCGTGATCGCGACGACCTTCGGGCGGCCGGGCTACCTGCGCCGGGCGATGGAGTCGGGCGCGGACGCGTTCCTGGTGAAGGACGCGCCCGCCTCCGAACTCGCCGGGGCGATCCGCCGGGTGCTGCGCGGGGAGCGGGTGATCGACCCGGCGCTGGCCGCGGCGGCGCTGGCCGAGGGCGCCAACCCGCTGACCGCCCGCGAGCGGGACGTCCTCGGCGCGGCGGCGGACGGCGCGGTGAACGCGGACATCGCCAAGCGCCTGCACCTGTCCGAGGGGACGGTGCGCAACTACCTCTCGATGGCGATCCAGAAGACCGAGGCCCGCAACCGCACCGAGGCGGTGCGGATCGCCCGCGAGAAGGGCTGGCTCCAGCCGGGCGTCAGTTGAGCCGGTGCCGTGCCGCCCGGGCGTCCTGGCGGACCTTGGCCGCCGCGTCCGGGTCGAAGGCGTCGAGGATCCGGGCGTAGGCGTCCATCTCGGCCGAGCCGCCGAGGAAGTCCCCGGTCCGGACGAGGAGTTCGGCGCGTTCGAGGCGCAGCTGGGCGGGGTGGCGGGGGAGCAGCAGGGCGAGTTCGGTGGCCCAGAGCTGGGTGCGGGCGTGCTCGGGGCGGTCGGCGGCCCAGACGCGGATGTTGCCGAGCACGCGGTGGACGATGTCGAGCGGCTGGGCGGGGGTGAGCAGCGCGGGCGTGAAGGGCTGCCCGGTGGCCTGCACGAGCCGCTCGGCGTCGCCGGGGTCCAGCAGCCGCCCGCCGTGGAAGGGGTCGGCCAGGACGTACTGCTCGCCGCCGGCCGGGCCGCCGACGGCGACGATGAAGTGGCCGGGCAGTGCGATGCCGTGGACGGTGAGCCCGGACCGCCGTCCGACCGCCATCCACACCAGGGAGAGCGTGATCGGCAGCCCGCGCCGCCGCCGCAGGACCTCCGGCAGCAGCGAGGACTCCAGCCGGCGGTAGTCGGACTGCTGCCCGTGGAACCGCTCCCGCCCGCCGAGGACGGCGGCGAGCAGGGCGGCGGTCTCCTCGGGCCCGGCGGGGGCGCGCTCGGCGACGGCGAGCCGGACGGCGGCGGCGTGCCGGTCGAGGGCGGCCTCGCACGCGGCGAGCAGGGCGTCGACGCCCGGCGGCTCGCCGGGGTCGTCCGGGTCGGTGAGGGGGCCGTGTTCGGCGGCGGCGAGCAGGCAGAGCAGCACCGGATCGGGCTCCTCGGCGCGGGCGGCGGTCCGGAAGCGGTCTCTGCTCTGCTCGGTCACGGTGACGGCGACGGCTTTCGTACGGCGGGCGGGCAAACAGGCAAGCGGTGGCCGGGGACTACCCCTGGGGCAGCCGGGCGTAGTGGTAAGTGTGACTGGTCGTGAAGCCGAGTCCGTCATAGAGCGCGATCGCGCCGTCGTTGTCCGCCTCGACCTGCAGGCAGGCGCCGGTGGCCCCCTCCTCGGCGGCGCGGGCGGCGAGCACCGCCATGACCGCCGTGGCCAGCCCGGCCCGCCGGGCGTACGGCTGGACCTCGATCGCGCCGAAGCAGGCCCACGCGCCGTCGACGACGCAGCGTCCGATCGCCGGCGGTGGCTGCCCCTCAGCCCCGGGCACGGTGGCGAACCAGACCGAGGGCCCGCCGTGCAGCACCCGCCGGGCCGCCTCCTGCACGGCCGGGTCCTCGCTCAGCTTCCCGTACAGGGACATCCAGGCGGGCCCGGCCGTGCGCGCGAGCCGCACCCGGTCGTGCCCGGAGCCGACCCTGGTCAGCCCGGCCAGCGGGGCGGTGCGCACCAGCGTCGGCGACTGCGTGCGCCCGAGCAGCTCCCGCAGCCCGTCCGCCGTCCCCGGTGTGACGACCTCGACCAGGGCGGGCAGTTCGCGCTCGGCGTACCAGCCCCGGACGGCGGCCAGCGCCTGCGGCAGCGGCAGTCCGGGATCGCCGAGCGCCTGGACGGAGTTGGCCCGCTGGGTGAACCCGGCCGAGGCGCGCAGGGTCCACTCCCCGAGCGCCTCCTGCTCGACGCCGGGCCAGCAGCGCGCCGCGATCCGCTGGAGCTCGACGGGCGTCGCGGCGGGCAGCGGGGCCCGCCGGGCCGGGAAGAGCGGCACCACCTTGCCCGCGACCAGCAGTCGCTCGGGGAAGGAGACCGGACCGCCGGTGCGCGGCACGACCGTCAACCCGTGATCGTCCCACGATGTGAGCACGCCGATCACATCGCGGAAGACCGGCCGGCCGTCCACGAACTCGGACAGGCGCCGGACGGACACGCGTCGTCCCACGTCAGAGCGATCTATCCGGACCTCCGGACGCTCCTGGAGCGGGCCGTCAGCCGCCATCTGGGCACCTCCTGTGCATTTGCGGTCTCCGACCCGCGATACTAGGGGCGGGCATCGACGACGCCGCGCGCACCGCGCACGCGAGTAGAACAGAACGGGCCGCCAACCGGCCCTTCCTAGGAGGAACGACAGCGTGACCTACGTCATCGCGCAGCCTTGTGTCGACGTGAAGGACAAGGCGTGCATCGAAGAGTGCCCGGTTGACTGCATCTACGAGGGCGAGCGATCGCTCTACATCCACCCGGATGAGTGTGTCGACTGTGGCGCTTGCGAGCCGGTCTGCCCGGTCGAGGCGATCTTCTACGAGGACGACACTCCCGAGGAGTGGAAGGACTACTACAAGGCGAACGTCGAGTTCTTCGACGACCTCGGTTCGCCCGGTGGTGCCTCGAAGCTCGGCCTGATCGAGCGTGACCACCCGTTCATCGCCGCTCTGCCGCCGCAGAACGCCGACCACTGACGATCGGTGGCATCTGAGCTGTGAGCACCGACAACAGCACGCGCGCGCCGTTCCCGGGCCACCCGGGGGCGGCGCGCCGCGTTTCGGACCGCCTGCCCGTCTTCCCCTGGGACAAGCTGGAGCCGTACAAGGAGACCGCGCTCGCCCACCCGGGCGGCCTGTGCGACTTCTCCGTCGGCACCCCGGTCGACCCGGTCCCCGAGGTGATCCAGAAGGCGCTGGCCGTCCACACCGACACCCCCGGCTACCCGACCGTCTGGGGCCCGCTGGAGCTGCGCGAGGCGATCGCCGGCTGGCTGCACCGCCGCTGCGGCGCCGAGATCGGCCCGCAGGCCGTGCTGCCGACCATCGGCTCCAAGGAGCTGGTGGCCTCGCTGCCGGCCCAGCTCGGCCTCGGCCCGGGCGACCAGGTCGCCTACCCGCGCCTCGCCTACCCGACCTACGAGGTGGGCGCGCGGCTGTGCGGCGCGGAGCCGGTCGAGTACGACTCGGTGGACGAGCTGGACGGTTCGCGGGTGCGCCTGCTCTGGGTGAACTCGCCGTCCAACCCGACCGGCCGGGTGCTCGGCAGGGACGAGCTGCGCCGCGCGGTCGCCTGGGCCCGGGAGCACCGGGTGCTGCTGGTCAGCGACGAGTGCTACCTGGAGCTCGGCTGGGAGGCCGAGCCGGTGTCCGTCCTGCACCCGGACGTGTGCGGGGACGACCACGAGGGCCTGCTGGCCGTCCACTCGCTCTCCAAGCGCTCCAACCTGGCCGGCTACCGCTCCTCCTTCGTGGCGGGCGACCCGGTCGTGGTCAAGGAGCTGCTGGGGCTGCGCAAGCACGGCGGCATGATCGTCGCCGCGCCCGTCCAGGCGGCGACGATCGCCGCGCTGGAGGACGACGCGCACGTGGCCGAGCAGCGGGAGCGCTACGCGGCCCGGCGCTCGGCGCTGCGGGCGGCCCTGGAGGCGTACGGCCTGCGGATCGAGCACTCGGAGGCGAGCCTCTACCTGTGGGCGACCCAGGACCGCCCGTGCTGGGAGACCGTGGCCGAACTGGCCGAGCTGGGCATCCTGGTGGCGCCCGGGGAGTTCTACGGTCCGGCCGGCGAACGGTTCGTCCGGGTCGCCTTCACGGCGACGGACGAGCGGGTCGCCGCGGCCGTCGAGCGGCTGGGCGCGGCGCGCTAGCAGGGCGGTGGACGAAGGGGCCGGTGTCCCGGACACCGGCCCCTCCACGGTCTTCGACCCGGCTGTGCGGGCCGGTCTGCGGACGCGTCCGCGGGCGGTCTAGACGCCGAGGCCGCCGCCGTTCACGCCGCCCAGCAGCCCGCCGACCGGGCCGAGCGCGCCGGTGAGGCCGGACAGCGGGTTGTTCGGGCCGAGGTCGGTGCCGCCGAGGCGGTTCTCCGAGCCGTGCTGGGCGAGGCCGAGGACGTCGGTGCCGGGCAGGCCGCCCGGGAGCGTGCGCTCGACGGACTGCAGCGGCAGGGCGTCGGTGACGGCGTTGGTGCTGGGGACGGCGCCGGACAGCTTGTCGGCGCCGGGCAGGCCCTGGGTGACCGCGCCGGCGCTGCGGGTGCCCATGGCCTTGCCGGTGACGGCCTCGCCGAGCTTGCCGGCCAGCGCCGAGGCGACCTTCGGGGTGATGGCGGAGAGCCGGCCGGTGGTGGCGGCGGTCTTGTCGACCGGGGCGGCGAGCGATCCGGCCTTCTCGTTCGCCTCGGGCAGCTGCTTGGCGACGATGTCGCCGGTGGCGTCGGCGGCGGCCGGTACGCCCGCGGCGACGGTCGCGGCGCTGGTGGTCCCGGCGGCCGTGCCGAGCTCGTGGGTGGTGTGCTGGAGGCTGGAACCCGCGTCGGTGTTGGTCAGCTGGCCCACCGGCGCGGCGAGGTCGCTCTTGGGCAGCAGGGCGTCGCCGCCCAGGGCGGACGCGGAGCCGGCCGCGACCAGCGGGGTCGCTCCGGCCGCCACGACGAGCGCGGCCTGGGCGATCCGGCGCGTGAGGGGGTGAGACATGGGGCTCCTCGGAAGGGTCTGGGTCCGTCCCGTCCGCCGGGTGGACGACCGGGCGGACGACGTTGTTACCGCTTGAGAAGCCAGAAGGTTTCGGCCGGTGCAAGGAAAGTGTCCGACCGACCATCGGATCGTATGACTACAAGGAAGCGCCCCACCGGAGCCCGCCGGGGGCCGTGGATCCTGCGCCGGGCAAGGGGAGTGACGGTTCTCCACCCGGGGCCGCCGGAACGGGCGGCCGGGCCCGGCGTCGACACGGGGTTGACCCGGAATCACCCGTCCGGCGGCAACCCGCACGTCAGTGCGTCAACCCGCGTCACGCGGCCAGGGTGACCTGGACGAGCTTGGTCGTCGTCCCGGTCGGCTGCGGCTGCCAGCCGTCCTCCGACTTGGTCTTGCGCCAGATCTTCCCGTCGTAGGCCACCGTCGCGATGCCCAGCTGCTGCGCCTGGGCGACCGCCCAGTGCGCGACCTCCCAGCCGCTCGCCCGCTCGGCGGCCGCGGCGGCGTCGGCCCCGGCGTCCGCCGAGGTGGTCAGCGCGGCGGCGGACGGGTCCGGGGTCAGCGCGACGGCGCTCTCGGCGCCCTTGATCGTCGACGTGTAGCCGGTGGCCGCGGTGACGGTGCGGCCGAACTCGCGGCGCACCCGGTCGGAGAGCACCTGGGTGCGGTCCGGCGCCGCGGCCGGGGTGGCGGAGGCGCTCGCGGTGGGCGACGCCGAGTCGTCCCCCGGGTCCGGCTTGGCGTAGTCGTGCACGACGCAGGTGAACGAGGCGGGCTCGCGGCCGGCCAGCGCCGAGGTGAGCAGCGTCGCCTTGGTCTCGTGCTTGGCGTACGCCTGCGGGTAGCCGCTCTTCTGCACCGCCTGCGCCGCGTCGGTCAGCGGCAGCCGGGTGTACCCGGGCACCTTGACCAGGCCGTCCAGGAACTTGTTGGTCGCGTAGACCGGGTCCTGGATCTGCGCCGCGGTGCCCCAGCCCATCGAGGGGCGCTGCTGGAACAGGCCGATCGAGTCCCGGTCGCCGCCCGCGAGGTTGCGCAGCTTGGACTCCTGCATGGCGGTGGCCAGCGAGATCGCCGTCGCCCGGTCCGGCAGCCCGCGCGAGCGCGCCACCGCGGCGATCGTCGCGGCGTTGCCGGCCTGCGACAGCTCCAGGGTGCCCTCGCCGGTCGCGGTCTTCACCGTGCAGCCCTCGGGCTCGCTCTCCTTGAAGCCGAACCACCAGATGCCGACCACGGCCGCCCCGGCGACCAGTGCGAGGCCTAGCAGTCCGACGATCACGAGCAGCAGGGCGCGCAGCGGCCCGCGGCGGGGGGGCGCCAATTCGTCGCCCTGATCCTCGCTCTTCTTCCTGGCCACCCTCGCCCCTCTCGCGCCTGCTTCCTGATCCGACACCGTACCCACTCGGACGGGTGTGCGGCGCCCCCCGGTTGCCGATACGCATCGCCGACCGTGTCACACGACTGCCACACGGGGCCCAGGCCACGCGCACTAGGCTGGCGCCCATGAGCAGCTCCGACACGACGCCTCTGGACCTCACCCTCGACGGCGGCACGCTGACCGCCCGGCTCGTCGACTTCCCGTCCGTGAGCGGCGACGAGCAGCCGCTCGCCGACGCCGTGGAGGCCGCCCTGCGCGCCTACCCGCACCTGACCGTCGACCGGTACGGCAACAACGTGGTGGCCCGCACCCACCTCGGCCGCTCCGAGCGCGTCCTGCTGGCCGGCCACCTGGACACCGTGCCGATCGCCGACAACCTGCCCTCGTACGTCGACGGGGACCTGCTCTACGGCTGCGGCACCTCGGACATGAAGTCGGGCGTCGCCGTCCAGCTGCGGCTCGCCGCCACCTTGCCCGAGCCCAACCGCGACCTGACCTTCGTGTTCTACGACTGCGAGGAGGTGGAGGCCCACCGCAACGGCCTCGGCCACCTCGCCAAGGAGCGGCCCGAGTGGCTGGCCGCCGACTTCGCGGTGCTGATGGAGCCCAGCGGCGCCGTCGTCGAGGGCGGCTGCCAGGGCACCGTGCGGGCGCAGATCCGGCTCACCGGCGTGCGCGCCCACTCGGCCCGCAGCTGGCTCGGCGACAACGCCATCCACCACGCCGCCGAGGTGCTCACCCGGCTCGCGGCCTACGAGCCGCGCCGGGTGGAGATCGACGGCCTGGAGTACCGCGAGGGCCTGAACGCGGTGCGGATCGACGGCGGCGTGGCCGGCAACGTCATCCCGGACGAGTGCGTCGTGACGGTCAACTTCCGCTACGCGCCGGACCGCAGCGAGGCGGAGGCGGAGAAGCACGTCCGCGAGGTCTTCGACGGCTTCGAGGTGACCGTCACCGACTTCGCCCCCGGCGCCCTGCCCGGCCTCTCCCAGCCGGCCGCGCAGGCCTTCCTGGCCGCCACCGGCGGCACCGCCCGGGCCAAGTTCGGCTGGACCGACGTCGCCCGCTTCAGCGCGCTCGGCGTCCCGGCGGTCAACTACGGTCCCGGGGACCCGAACCTCGCGCACAAGCGGGACGAGCACTGCTCGCTGAGCGCCATCGCCGAGACCGAGGAGCGGCTGCGCAGCTGGCTCACCAGCTGACCCGGGACTCGCCCGGGGCCGGTCCGGCCAGGAGCCGAACGCCACCTTCCGGTTGCCCAACCGACCTTTCCCCGTTGCCTGAAATCGGGGGAAGGTCGGCGTAGGGTTTCGTCATGACAGGCACAGGAGACGAGAAGCAGTACGGGCACGGCCCCGAGCAGGTCGGCGTGCCGCGGAAGAAGAAGGCCTGGCCCGAGAAGCAGAAGGGTCCGGTGCTGGTGCGCCGGGACCAGGTCGGCACGAGCACCACGGACCAACGCCTGCTGGACACCACCGGACCGACCGACTGGCTGCACACCGATCCGTGGCGGGTGCTGCGGATCACCTCCGAGTTCGTCGAGGGCTTCGGCGCCCTCGCCGAACTCCCGCCCGCGATCAGCGTGTTCGGCTCGGCCCGGACCCCGGTCGACTCCCCCGAGTACGAGTCCGGCGTGGCCATCGGCCGGGCGCTCGCCGAGGCCGGCTACGCGGTGATCACCGGCGGCGGCCCGGGCGCCATGGAGGCCGCCAACCGCGGCGCCTCCGAGGCGGGCGGCCTGAGCGTCGGTCTCGGCATCGAGCTGCCCTTCGAGCAGGGGCTCAACGAGTTCGTCGACCTCGGGCTGAACTTCCGTTACTTCTTCGTCCGCAAGACGATGTTCGTGAAGTACGCCCAGGGCTTCGTGGTCCTGCCCGGGGGGCTCGGCACGCTGGACGAGCTGTTCGAGGCGCTCACCCTCGTCCAGACGAAGAAGGTCACCCGCTTCCCGGTGATCCTCTTCGGCAGCTCCTACTGGGGCGGGCTCTACGAGTGGCTGAAGAGCACCCTCGTCGCGCAGGGCAAGGCGGCCCCGCGCGACCTGGAGCTGTTCCACATCACCGACGAGATCGACGAGGTCATGAAGATCCTCGCCGACGCCCGTCGGCCGGCCAACGAGATCTGAGCCGACGAGATCCGACCGCCCGCGCTCAGGCCAGCCCCCGGCGGGCCACCGCCGGGGGCCGGGTGCCCCGGATCGAGGCGACCATGTCCAGCACCTGCCGGGTCTGCGCGACCTGGTGCACCCGGTAGACCTGTGCGCCCAGCCAGGCCGAGACGGCCGTCGTCGCGAGCGTGCCGAGCAGCCGCTCGTCCACCGGCCGGTCGAGGGTCTCGCCGACGAAGTCCTTGTTGGACAGCGACACCAGCACCGGGAAGCCGGTCGCGGTCATCTCCGGCAGCCGCCGGGTCGCCTCCAGCGAGTGCCGGGTGTTCTTGCCGAAGTCGTGCCCCGGGTCGATGATCAGCGCGTCCCGCCGCACGCCCAGCTCCACGGCCCGCTCGGCCAGCCCGACGGTCACCCGCAGGATGTCCGCCATCACGTCCTCGTAGCCCACCCGGTGCGGCCGGGTGCGCGGCTCGGCGCCGCCCGCGTGCGTGCAGACCAGCCCCACGTCGTACCGCGCGGCCACCCCGGCGAGCTCGGGGTCCACCCCGCCCCAGGCATCGTTCAGCAGGTCCGCGCCGGCCTCGCAGACCGCCTCGCCGACCTCGTGCCGCCAGGTGTCCACGCTGATCACGGCCTCGGGGTGGCGCTTGCGCAGCTCCGCGACGAACGGCACGGTGCGGCGCAGCTCCTCCTCGACGGTGACCTCGTCGCCCGGCCCGGCCTTGACCCCGCCGATGTCCAGGATCGCGGCGCCCTCGGCCACCGCCCGGTCGGCGGCGGCGTGCGCGGCCTCGTCCGCGTACGTCGCGCCCCGGTCGAAGAACGAGTCCGGGGTCCGGTTGACGATGGCCATGATCACCAGCTCGTCGTCACCGAATTCGCGCGGTCCAAGGCGCAGCGCCACCGATGTCTCCTCCACGACTCCCCAGGGTGCGATGATGGCCCCCGGCCTCACTTGGGACCATGCTGTCATGATCAGCGCGGTCCGGGCACCTGACAGCAGGCCGGCCGGGAAGTCGGGAGGACAGCTCGTGTTCTGGGTGATCGTGGTCGCCATGGCCGTGGTGGTCGGCGGTGCCGCGCTGGTGGCGCTCGGCGGCGGCGGGTCGATGCCGGAGGCGGTGCAGGACCGCCTCGCCGCGCGGCTGCCGCAGGACCGTCCGCTCAGCAGGGCGGACGTGGACGACCTGCGCCTGCCGATGGCCGTCCGCGGCTACCGGATGGACGAGGTCGACGACGTCCTGGACCGCCTCGGCGCCGAACTCGCCCACCGCGACTCGCGGATCGCCGAGCTGGAGGCCGCCGCCCACCTGCGCGGTGCGGTCGAGGCCACCACGGGACCGGACACCGGCGCCGAACCGCTGCCCGGCCTGGAGGAGTTCGCGAAGGTCGTCGAGCCTTCCGGGACGCCCGAGGACGCGAAGCCGGTGGAGGACCGGTGACCGAGCCGCAGGACGGCACCGTCCTCGGCGCCGACGGCCTGCGCCGCTGCGGCTGGGGCGACTCGACCGACGACTACCGGGTCTACCACGACACCGAGTGGGGCCGCCCGGTGCACGGCGACGACGCCCTGTTCGAGCGGGTCTGCCTGGAGGCCTTCCAGTCCGGCCTGTCCTGGCTGACCATCCTGCGCCGCCGGGAGGGCTTCCGGGCCGCGTTCGCCGGCTTCGAGATCGGGAAGGTCGCCGAGTTCGGCGAGGCCGACGTCGAGCGGCTGCTCGCCGACACCGGCATCATCCGCAACCGGGCCAAGATCGAGGCGGCCATCGCCAACGCCCGGGCCGCCCGCGAGCTCGACGGCGGCCTGGAGGAGCTGATCTGGGGCTTCGCCGGCGACCCGGACCGGCCGGCCCCCCGCACGATGGCGCAGGTTCCGGCCGTCACGCCCGGGTCGACGGCGCTCGCGAAGGCGCTGAAGAAGGAGGGCTTCCGCTTCGTCGGCCCCACCACCGCCTACGCGCTCATGCAGGCCTGCGGTCTGGTCGACGACCACCTGGAGGCCTGCCACGTGCGCAGCGCGCGGAAGGCTCAGCGGCCCCGGTAGACGGGCTTCTCCTTGGCGATGAAGGCGCGGACCGCGATCCGGTGGTCCTCGCTGTCGCCCGCCAGGGTCTGCAGCTCGTACTCCTTGTCGAGCAGTTCGTCCAGCGAGTGCGAGGCCCCGTACGCCAGCGACTCCTTGACGGCGCCGTAGGCCACCGTCGGGCCCTCGGCCAGCTCGCGGGCGAAGACCCGTGCGGTGGCGGCGAGTTCCTCGACCGGGACGACCTTGGTGGCCAGGCCCAGTTCCATCGCCTCGGTGGCCTTCACCGTCCGCGGCAGCATCAGCAGCTCGGTGGCCTTGGCGTGCCCGACCAGTCGCGGCAGCGTCCACGAGGCGCCCGAGTCGGCGGTCAGCCCGATCCCGGCGAACGCGGTGTTGAAGCCGCCCTTCTCGGACAGGATCCGGAAGTCGCAGGCGAAGGCGAGCGAGGCGCCCGCGCCCGCCGCGACCCCGCCGACCGCCGCGACGGTGGGCTTGCGCATCCCCGCCAGCGCCCGCACCAGCGGGTTGTAGTGCTCGCCGACGGTCCGCAGCGCGCTCTCGCCGGTCTCGTCGGCGCGCTTGAGCATCGCCAGGTGCTCGTTGAGGTCCTGGCCGACGCAGAACGCGCGCTCGCCCGCCCCGGTCAGCAGCACCGCCCGCACCGCCGGGTCGGCCGCCGCGGCGGCCGTCGTGTCCCGCAGCGCGACCTTGGTCGCGACGTCCAGCGCGTTCATCGCCTCCGGACGGTTGATCGTGATGACGGCCAGGCCGCCGTCCAGCTCGTACAGCACGGAATCGGACATGGGCGAGGGGCTCCCTTGTGATCGCTGCGGTGTCGTCGGGTGTCAGGATGCCGGAGCACCGGGCCGGCTGGGGAGTGTGAGGTATCGCACCTTCCGGTGGTGTCCGCACCGCTGCCGAGCGGTGGCTTATGACGGGAAATACGGTGGTTGGGGCCGGTCCGGCCGAGGTTGCACCGAGAGTGATGTTGGTCATCAGGCGGTGGCATGCGGGATAATGGCTTCCGATCAATGCGTTCGATACCGGCGGTGGACGGACTGCCGGTGCGTAGCTGAGCGGTTGCAGGAAGGGGAACGAGCATGGCGGCCATGAAGCCGCGGACGGGTGACGGCCCGCTCGAAGTCACCAAAGAGGGGCGGGGCATCATCATGCGCGTTCCGCTCGAAGGCGGCGGACGCCTCGTGGTGGAGCTCACGCCTGACGAGGCCGACGCCCTCGGCGAGGCCCTGAAGAAGGCCTGCGGCTGACCGCAGCAGGTGCTCGCCATCTCCTGGAGATGTGCTGCCGGGCCCGGGTACGACGTCACGTCGGCCCGGGCCCGCGGCTTCCCGGGACCGGGCCGGGACCGGCCGGGAGGGCTCAGCGCTTGACGGCGCAGAGCAGGCCGTCCGAGACCGGCAGCAGCGCGGGCAGCAGCTCGCCGCTCTCCCGGACGTCCTGGACCAGGTTGCGCACCGCGTCCGTCTGCGGGTCCTGCAGCTCCGGCTCGGCCAGCCGGCCCTCCTGGAAGACCCCTTCGAAGCAGACCATCCCGCCCGGCCGCAGCAGCCGCAGCGCCTCCGCCAGGTACTCCCGCGACTCCGCCGGATCGCCGTCGCAGAACACCAGGTCGTACTGGCCGTCCGCGAGCCGCGGCAGCACCTCCAGCGCCCGGCCCGGTATGAACCGCGAGCGGTTGGCCGCGAACCCCGCCGCCTGGTACGCCTCGCGCGCCAGCTGCTGGCGCACCGGCTCCGAGTCCACCGTGGTCAGCACGCCGTCCGGCCGCATCCCGCGCAGCAGGTAGACCCCCGAGACCCCCGTCCCGGTGCCGATCTCGGCCACCGCCTTGGCGTCCAGCGCGGCCGCCAGCAGCCGCAGGCACGCCCCGCCGCTCGGCCCGATCGCCCGTATCCCCGTCCGCGCGGACTGCGCCCGGGCGTAGGTCAGCACCGCGTCCTCGCCCACGTAGGTGTCGGCGAGGGCCGCACGCGCGGGCCCGAACTCGCTGATGGCTGCCTCTTTCGGAGCCCCGGGTGGCGGCCCGGTGCCGGGGGATGTCGATATTTCCTGCCACAGATTACTGGCCGACCGGGAACCGCGTACGGCGGCGGGCCGTTGTGAGGAGGGACCGGGTACGGGAGACCTCCCGGGCACTTTTATCCGGGCTTGACGGGTGAGGTGGATATGGTGGTGGCCCTGCTGGGCAGAAGAGCCGACCGAGGAGGTGTGGCCGAGGGCGACGTCCCCGTGCGGCGGCACGTCCGCGGCACCGCGTCGGCCCGTACGCCGAAGCCCGTGATGAACCAGCCTGCGCACTCCGACCTGGACCAGCCCGCCGCCGCGATGCCGGACGCCGGTACCACCGAGGCCCCCGCCCTCGCGACCTTCACCGAGGGCCCCGACGCGCAGACCTGGACTCCGCCCACGTGGGAGGAGATCGTCGAGGCCCACAGCGCCCGCGTCTACCGTCTCGCCTACCGCCTGACGGGCAACCAGCACGACGCCGAGGACCTCACCCAGGAGGTCTTCGTCCGGGTGTTCCGCTCGCTGTCCACCTACACCCCCGGCACGTTCGAGGGCTGGCTGCACCGGATCACCACCAACCTGTTCCTGGACATGGTCCGCCGCCGCCAGCGCATCCGCTTCGACGCGCTCGGCGACGACGCGGCCGAGCGCCTCGCCTCCCGCGAGCCCAGCCCGGCCCAGCACTTCAGCGACACCCACTTCGACGCCGACGTGCAGCACGCCCTGGACACCCTCGCCCCGGAGTTCCGCGCCGCCGTGGTGCTCTGCGACATCGAGGGCCTGTCCTACGAGGAGATCGCCGCCACGCTGGGCGTCAAGCTCGGCACCGTCCG
This sequence comes from Kitasatospora sp. NPDC001660, assembly GCF_053596725.1. Classification (NCBI taxonomy): domain Bacteria; kingdom Bacillati; phylum Actinomycetota; class Actinomycetes; order Kitasatosporales; family Streptomycetaceae; genus Kitasatospora; species Kitasatospora sp. NPDC001660. Next base: position 120,547 of record NZ_JBSFGU010000002.1, read on the forward strand.
CAGCCGCATCCACCGCGGCCGCTCCCACCTGCGCGCCGCGCTCAAGCACCGCGCCCCCGGCTCGGCCCCCGGGCGCGAGCGCCGCGGCGGCTCGGCGGAGCCGGTGCGGGTCGGCGCCGCCGCCGGTGAGGTCCCGGTGGTGCCGGGCGGGTGCGGACGGAGGCGATCGTGAGCGGATCCGGCCGCTCGGGGTCGGGCCGTCCGGAGGCGTCCGGCCGGTCCGCCGCCAGGCGGGGCTGGTCCCTGCCGGGCCGCCGCGGCGGTGACGAGCCGGGCGAGCCCGGACCGTCCGCCGCCCCGCTGCCCGGCGACGCCGAGCTGCGCGCCGTGGCCGTGCGTCCCGCCGAACCCGCCGTCGAGGAGCACCACCTCGGCGAGCGCCTCTCCGCCTTCCTCGACGGCGAGCTCGGGCACGACTCCCGCGAGCGCGTCCAGGCCCACCTGGCGACCTGCCCGCAGTGCCTCGCCGAGGCCGACGAGGGCCGCGCCGTCAAGCACCTGCTGACCCGCACCGGCACCCCCGATCCGTCCTCGGCGCTGATGGCCCGGCTGATGGCCGTCGGCAGCCTCCCGGACGACGACCAGGCGGGCTCCGACTGGCGGACCGGCCGGGACGACGACGACCTGCCCGGTGGCGGCGTCACCGACCCCGGCACGCTCGGCGGCAGCCGGCTCAACGGCGGCTCGTTCGGCCGCGGCGCCGGCGCCTCCTTCGGCGCGGGCGCACTCGGCGCCGACACCCCGCTGCCCGGGGTCGACCCGCGCGCCTTCGGCCGCGGCGGCGCGGTGCTGCGCCCGCTGATGGGCCGGCGCGCCCCACGCCCCGAGGCCCCGGCCCGGCCGCAGCCGGACGCCGCGGTGGCCGTCGTCCGCCCGTCCGCGCCGCGCGGGCGCCGCTTCGCCTTCGCCGCCGCCGGCGCCTTCTCGGTGGCCGCGGTGACGCTGGGCGGCTTCGGCGGCCTCACCGCGGCGAGCGAGGACCAGCACGGCACCTCGGTCAGCCCGGTCGGCACGCCCGCCCGCACCGGCGGACTGGTCCCGATGAACGCGCAGGTTCCGGTGGACTTCCCGGTCCGCCCGGTCGCCGCGACCCCGCCGTCGCTGCCGGACCGCCCTCCGGGCGGGTACACCACCCTGCACCGGGAACTTCGCTAGACACCCGTCACAGCGCCGCTCGCGGACGGCTCCGGCCATCGGCTGGTCTTTACCACGGGTTCATCACGCCGTGGAGCAGGGACCCGCCGGTGGCCATTACCCTGTAGGAACCGTCGTCCGACGAGCTAGGGAGCATAGGTGTTCAGCGACGTAGGCGGGCTGGAGATCCTGACCCTGATCGTGATGGCGATCATCATCTTCGGCCCCGACAAGCTGCCGAAGCTGATCCAGGACACCATGGGCTTCATCCGCAAGGTCCGCTCCTTCGCCGACAGCGCGAAGGAGGACATCCGCAGCGAGCTGGGCCCCGAGTTCAAGGACTTCGAGTTCGAGGACCTGCACCCCAAGACCTTCGTCCGCAAGCAGCTCATGGGCGGCAACGAGGACCCGCTGGGCTTCAAGGACATGAAGGACTCGCTCGACATCCGGTCCGTCCTGGACGACAAGCCCGCGGCTCCGGTGAACGGCCGGCCCGACAGCGTCAGCTTCGGGAAGGCCGCCGCCCCGGCCGCCGCCTCCTCCGGCCCGCCGCTCCAGCCCGGCGAGCGCCCCCCGTTCGACCCCGACGCGACCTGACCGCGCCCCCGCGCCGTCCGTCTTCGGCCACGCCACCGCCCCGCTCTCACCCACGACTGAGCGGGGCGGCGTCGTGCGCGCCGCTATTGTGCTGATTGCTCCCGTCGAGCTGTCCGTCAGATCCCGCGCCCGTGCGGGCCGTGGGACGTCCGGCGGGGCGCCGGGGCCCGCCACCAAGGGAGCGGCCGCGGCAGGCACACGTGCGTTTGAGGAGGCCCGGGGATGGACGCGACGAGTCAGGCGGGAGGGGCGACGGCCACGGCCGGCGGCCCGGTGGTCGGCGGGCAGGCCGGCCCGGCGGACCCGCTGGTGCCCTACCTGTCCGCCGACTTCCCCTGGTACGGCCTGGACGACGGCTGGACCGGCCGCCGCTACCTGATGCAGGCCGGCGCCGGCGGCCTCCGCGCCGGTGCGTCCGGCAGCGTCGACTACGGCACCCTCGGCCACGGCGAGGAGCCGGCCAGACAGTACGAGCCGCGCGACACGCGGAAGTTCGCCGTCGTCGTCACCGTCGCCCGCCGCGACAGCCGCCGCAGCTCCGACAACACCGGCACCCTGGAGGCGACCTCCGCCTCCTCCGCCGCCTGGCTGGCCGGCTCCGGCCTGCTCGCCTCCACCTGGCCCGGCCAGCTGGACCGGGCGCTGCGCCAGGACTGGCTGGAACAGCAGAGCGCCCTCGCCTGGGACCTCGCCGACGACCTGGCCGGCCCCGGCTGGTCCACCCTCAGCCTCCCGGTGAACGGACTGCCGCAGCCGTTCCGCTACCGCGAGTCCGAGTACGGCTGGGTGCTGGCCGGCGAGGCCCCCGGCGTCCTGCTCGGCGCGTACGGCCGCGGCGTCAGCGCCTACGGCACCGGCTTCTCGACCGTCCCCGACCTCACCGCCTACACGCGCGCGTAGGGCCCGCAGCACCCGGGTACGCGACGAGGGGCCGGGTGGCGCACCACCCGGCCCCTCGTCGAGGACCGCTCTAGAACTTGTTCTTGGGCGTCAGGCCGAGCGACATGCCGGACAGGCCGCGCTGGCGCCCGCCGAGCTTGCCGGCGACGGCGCGCAGGGCGGCGCCGGCCGGGGAGTCGGGCGCGGCGAGCACGACCGGGCGGCCGTCGTCGCCGCCCTCGCGCAGGCGGACGTCGATCGGGATCGAGCCGAGCACCGGGACGGTCGCGCCGACGGTGCGGGTGAGCGCGTCCGCGACGGTCTGGCCGCCGCCGGTGCCGAAGACGTCGATCATCTCGTCACAGTGCGGGCACGGCATGCCGGACATGTTCTCGATCACGCCGACGATCTTCTGGTGGGTCTGCACCGCGATGGTGCCGGCCCGCTCGGCCACCTCGGCGGCGGCCATCTGCGGGGTGGTGACGATCAGGATCTCCGCGTTCGGGACCAGCTGGGCCACCGAGATCGCGATGTCGCCGGTGCCCGGCGGCAGGTCGAGCAGCAGCACGTCCAGGTCGCCCCACCACACGTCGGCGAGGAACTGCTGGAGGGCGCGGTGCAGCATCGGGCCGCGCCAGACGACCGGCGCGTTGCCCGGGGTGAACATGCCGATCGAGATGACCTTCACGCCGTTCGCCTGCGGCGGCATGATCATGTCCTGGACCTGGGTCGGCCGGCCCTCGACGCCCAGCATGCGCGGCACGCTGTGGCCGTAGATGTCGGCGTCCACGACGGCGACCTTGAGGCCGTCCGCGGCCATCGCGGCGGCCAGGTTGACGGTCACCGAGGACTTGCCGACGCCGCCCTTGCCGGACGCGACGGCGTAGACGCGGGTGAGGGTGCCGGGCTTGGCGAACGGGATCTCCCGCTCGGGGGCGCCGCCGCGCAGCAGCTGGGAGAGCTCCTTGCGCTGTTCGTCGCTCATCACGTCGAGCTCGACCTCGACGCCGGTCACGCCGGGGACCCTGCCGACCGCCTCGCGGACCCGGGTGACGATGGTGTCGCGCATCGGACAGCCGGAGACGGTCAGGTAGACCGCGACGCGCACCGCGCCGCCCTCGGCGATCTCGACCGATTTCACCATGCCGATCTCGGTGATCGGGCGGTTGATCTCCGGGTCGTTGACGGTCGCCAGCGCCTGGCGCACGGAGTCCTCCGTGACGCCGGCCGCGACCTCTGTCTCGTTGGCCATGCCTTGATGGTACGGCGCCGGACGATCGCCTTAACCGGTCGGTAGCGTGCCGCCGGTCACAGCGCCTCCGAGGCCTCCCGGCGCTCGTCGATCTCCTTGAGCAGGGACTGGAGTTCGGAGCGGATGCCGCTCAGCTCGGAGGAGATGAAGGCGCGCGTGGCGACCTCGCCGAGCCCGTGCCGCAGCGCGGCCACCTCGCGGGTCAGGTACTCGGTGTCGGCGATGTTGCGGTCGCTGCGGGCCCGGTCTTGCTCCATGTTGACCCGGTCCCGGTTGTCCTGGCGGTTCTGCGCGAGCAGGATCAGCGGCGCCGCGTAGGAGGCCTGCAGGGACAGGACCAGGGTCAGGAAGATGAACGGGTAGGAGTCGAAGCGCACGTTCTCCGGCAGCAGGGTGTTCCAGGCCACCCAGATGATGATCACCACGGTCATCCAGACGATGAACCGTCCGGTGCCGAGGAAGCGGGCGATCCGCTCGGAGAGCTTGCCGAAGGCCTCGGGGTCGTACGAGGGCAGGGTGAGCAGGCCCGGCCGGGCGGTGCGCGGCTGGTCGAACCGGGCGCGGTTGGAGCCGCTGATGGGGGAGGTCTCCAGGCGGTCCCGGCTGCTGCCCTCGCGGGTGCGCAGCTCGCGCAGCTGGCGCAGCTCCCGAAGTTCGCCGCGCAGGCGCCGGTGCGCGGGGTCGTCGTCGGTCCGTCCCTTGCGGTCAGCGTCCACCGGTAGTGCCCTCCGTCTCGTGCCGGTCGTCGTCCCGGGCGTGCAGTGCGGCGTCGCGCCAGTCCTCCGGCAGCAGGTGGTCGAGCACGTCGTCGACGGTGACCGCGCCGAGCAGGTGGTCCGCGTCGTCGACGACCGGGGCCGCGACCAGGTTGTAGGTCGCCAGGTAGCTGGTGATCAGCGACAGCGGGGTGTCCGGCGGCAGCGGGTCGAGGTCGTCGTCGACCAGCGAGCCGACCAGGACGTACGGGGGCTCGCGCAGCAGCCGCTGGAAGTGCACGGTGCCGAGGTAACGGCCGGTCGGGGTCTCGTTCGGCGGACGGCAGACGAAGACCTGCGCGGCGAGCGCGGGCTTGTGGTCGCGGACCCGGATCCGGGCGAGGGCCTCGGCGACCGTCGCGTCCGGCTCCAGCACGATCGGCTCGGTGGTCATGAGACCGCCGGCGGTGTCCTCCTCGTAGGAGAGCAGGCGGCGCACCGGCTCGGCCTCGTCCGGCTCCATCAGCTGGAGCAGGCGCTCCGCCTCGTCGCCGGGCAGCTCGGAGAGCAGGTCGGCGGCGTCGTCCGGGTCCATCGCCTCCAGGACGTCGGCGGCGCGCTCCTCCTGGAGCTTGCCGATGATCTCGACCTGGTCGTCCTCGGGCAGCTCCTCCAGGACGTCGGCGAGCCGCTCGTCGTCGAGCGCGGCGGCCACCTCGGCGCGACGCTTGGCGGAGAGGTGGTGCATGACACCGGCGAGGTCGGCGGGGCGCAGCTGCTCGAAGGTGGCGAGCAGGTTGGCGGCGCCCTGGTCCTGCTCGGGCAGCGTGAAGCCGGTGACGTCCTGCCAGTCCAGGGTGAGCCGCTCGCCCTTGCCCTTGCGCAGCCGGCCGGCCCGGCCGACCTGGACGAAGACCTTGCTGATCTCCCACTCGCGCAGCCGGGTCTGGACCATGCCGACGTCCAGCACGGTGACCGGCTCGCCGGTCTTCGACCACGTGACGGTGCGGTCCAGCAGTTCGGCGAGGACGAGGGTCTCGGCGGGGCGCTGCTCGAAGCGGCGGAGGTTGATCACACCGGTGGTGAGCACCTGACCGGACTCCAGGCTGGTCACCCTGGTCATCGGGAGGAAGATCCGGCGCCGCCCGACCACCTCGACCACGAGTCCGAGCACCCGGGGCGGGCGCCCGCCGAGCCGCAGTGCGACGACCACGTCGCGGACCCGGCCGACCTGGTCCCCGTTCGGGTCGAAGACCGCGATCGCGGAGAGGTGGGAGATGAAGACCCGGGTGCCTGGTCCTGCCATGAACTCCCTCGACTCGCTCGACGTCGTGCTCGGTGCGCGCCACGGTGCACCCCCTGGCCAAGGCTACCCGCGGTGTGCGGGAGCGGCCCGACGGGGCACGGTAGCGGTGCCGGGAGTATCGGGCGTGAACCCTCAGCGACGCTTGAACAGCAGTCTGGGCAGGCCGGCCGGGATCGGCCGGCGGGTGGTCGCCGGGGTCGGCATCGGCTCGGCGGTGTGCGCGCCGTCCGGCATCGCGCCCGGGCGCTCGGCGAGCGCGCCGGCCGGCTCCAGCCGCAGGACCCGGCACTCGCGGGCCCAGCGGTCCGCGATGGTGTCGGTGTCGGGCGCGTTCAGCCGCTTGCCCTTGAGCTCCTCGACCGCGCCCAGCCAGGCCTCGCTGTGCGGGGCCAGCTCGAGGACCCGGGCCTGCCAGCCGGTGAGGCGGCCGCCCTTGTCCTTGCTGCGGACCGTCACCAGGGCACCGGAGCCGGCGCTCAGCCCGTGCAGCGGCTGCTCGCCGCCGTCGCCGACGACGACCACGGCGCCGTCGTGCCAGGCGTGCCAGACCGGGCGGGCGTACTCCTGGCCGTCGGCGCGGACCCAGAGCAGTCCGGACTTCTTCGCGGCCTCCTCCAACAGGGCCTGGTCGAGGAAGTCGTCGGCGGTGGCGGGCGTACGGTCCATGGCGCACAGCGTACGGCCTCCGCCGTCCGCGGGCCGTCTCACCCGTCGGGCGACAGTTCCATCGCCGGGACACGGGCCTTACGGTAAGAGCCGCCCAGCCGCCCTCGCCCGCGAAGGAGCGCCGTGCCCGCCGCCCGGCCCGCCACCGCCCCCGCGCCCGCCGCCGGCGCGTTCCCCTCGCACCCGCTGCCCACCCTCGACCTCCTGCTGCTCGCCGTCTCCATCAGCGGCATCTCGTTCTCCGGCCCGCTGATCAGCGCCACCGCCGCGCCCGCGCTCGCGATCGCGTTCTGGCGCAACCTCATGTCGGTCGGCGTGCTCGGCCCGTACGCGCTGCTGCGCCACCGCGCCGAGCTGCGCGGGATCGGCCGGCGCGCGCTGCTGCTCGCGGCGGCGGCCGGCGCCCTGCTCGCGCTGCACTTCGCGCTCTGGATGCCGAGCCTGCGGATGACCTCGGTGGCCTCGGCGACCGCGCTGGTCACCACCTCCCCGCTGTGGACGATCCTGCTGATGCGGCTGTTCGGCACCCGGGCGCCCCGGACGGTCTGGACCGGCATGGGCGCCGCCTTCGCCGGCGTGCTGGTGCTCACCGGCGTCGACCTCTCGCTCTCCCCGCGCGCGCTGCTCGGCGACGCCCTCGCGCTCGCCGCGGGCCTGGCCGCGGCCGGGTACGTGCTGCTGGGCGCGGAGGTCCGCAGGACCGTCAGCACCACCGCCTACACGCTGGTCTGCTACGCCACCACGGCGGTCGTGCTGCTGGGGATCTGCCTGGCCGCCGGGACGCGGTTGTCCGGCTGGCCGGCCGGGGTGTGGTGGCAGATCGTGCTGCTGACGGTCGCCGCCCAGTTCCTCGGCCACTCGCTGAGCAACCGCGTGGTGCGCACGCTCGGCCCGTCCGTCACCTCCACCGCCATCCTGCTGGAGGCCCCGGGCGCGGCGCTGATCGCCGCGCTCTGGCTCGGCCAGTGGCCCCCGGCGGCCGCCTACCCGGCGGTGGTGCTGATCCTGCTCGGCCTGGTGCTGGTCGCCCGCGCCGGCCGGCGCTGACGCCGGCCCGAACTCCCGCGCTACAGCCAGCCGTTGCGGCGGAAGCCGCGGTACATCGCGACGCAGATCAGGGCCACCGCGCCGAGCACCAACGGGTAGCCGTACCTGTGGTGCAGCTCGGGCATGTAGTCGAAGTTCATGCCGTACACGCCGGTGATCATGGTGGGCACGGCGAAGATCGCGGCCCAGGCGGTGATCTTGCGCATGTCCTCGTTCTGCGCGACCGACACCTGTGCCAGGTTCGCCTGGAGCAGCGAGTTGAGCAGCTCGTCGAAGCCGTGCACCTGCTCGGTGACCCGGGCCAGGTGGTCGGCGACGTCCCGGAAGTACTTCTGGACGTCCGGGTCGACGAGCCCCTGCAGCGGTTGCGAGAGCTGCTGCATCGGGCGCAGCAGCGGGACCACCGCGCGCTTGAACTCCAGGACCTCGCGCTTGAGTTGGTAGACCCGGCCGACGTCGGTGCCGCGCCCGCCGCGGTTGGAGAAGACGTCGAACTCGATCTCGTCCACGTCGTTCTGCAGCCGCTCGACGACCAGCAGGTAGTTGTCCACGACGTGGTCGGCGATCGCGTGCAGCACGGCGGCCGGGCCCTTGGCGAGCAGCCCGGCGTCGTCCGCGTCGGCCTCCAGCCGGTGGCGCAGGTCCTGGAGCGAGCCGTGGCCGCCGTGCCGGACGGTGATCACGAAGTCCCGCCCGGCGAAGACCATCAGCTCACCGGTCTCCACCACTTCGCTGGTCGGGGTCAGCTGGGCGTGCTCGACGTACCGGATGGTCTTGAACACCGCGAACAGCACGTCGTCGTAGCGCTCGACCTTGGGCCGCTGGTGCGCGTGCACCGCGTCCTCGACCGCGAGCGGGTGCAGGCCGAAGCGCTGCGCGATGCCCTCGAACTCCTCCTCGCTCGGCTCGTGCAGCCCGATCCAGCTGAACGATCCTGCGCCGTCCGGCAGTTGTCGCGCGGCCTTGACCCGGCGCACCGCCTCGTGCGGGCTGCAGCTCTGCCCGTGCCGCCGGCCGTCCTGGTAGACCGCGCAGTCCACCACGGCCGAACCGGCATCGCCCGGCGGCACGGCGTCGTACCGGCCGACCGCGGGACGGCGGCGGCCCGGACGGACGGCGGCGCGCAGGCTGTTGATCATCGACATGGCAGGCTCCCTGGGACAGGAGCCGCCGCACGGGCGGCGCAGGCGGGCGAATGGCCGGGGGTGCGACGGCGAGGAACACCGGTGAAGGGCGGGGAGCTCTCCCGGCCGGTCCGTCCGCGGGCGGGCCGCCCCGGCTGCCGCTGCGGGGTCAGCCGGTGGGGCGGGACGTGCGGGAAGGGCGCTGCGGCCGGGCAGAGCTGCCGGTACTGCAATCTCGGCCGGTATCCACCGCAACCACCTCCTTCGCGCCGCGGCCCCGAAACGTCCGAACTCATGGTTCCCGGTGGCCAGTCGCTCACCCTAACATCCGACCGGTCGTCCGCGCCGGGCCTTCCCCGCGGGATACGCTCACGGGCATGGCGCACGACTTCCCGCTCTTCGGCGGCCCCCACGGCTCCTCCCCGGAGCTCTCCCGGGAGGCGGTGCTGGCCGCCGTCGAGGCCCGGCTGATCGCCACCTTCGGCGAGCCGAGCGGCCGCGCCGCGGTCACCTTCCTCGGCACCGACCGGATCGAGGTGCTGCGCTTCGGCCCGGACGCCGACGGCCTGGTCCGCTACGCGACCCTCGGCATGGCCGCCGCCCCGATGGCGGACCCGACCGCGATGGTCGCCGACCAGGTGCGCGGCCCGCGCGCCGAACTCGTTCTGACCGTCCGCGGCGGCCGCGACGACGTGCTCCGCAGCCTCGTCACCTTTGCCGCGACGCCGCAGGTGGAGGGCCTGGTGGTGGCCCCGGGCGGCTCGCTGGACCTGGGCGCCCCGCTGTGGACGGGCGCGCCGTTCACCTCGGTCCTGGTCGCCGAGCCGGGCGGCCTGGTGCCGGACCTCGACCTGGACGAGCCGGCCGACCCGGTCCGCTTCCTCCCGCTGCTGCCGATGACCCCCAACGAGGCCGGCTGGAAGCGTGTCCACGGCGCCGCCGCCCTCCAGGAGCGCTGGCTGAACCACGGCACTGACCTGCGCGATCCGGACCGCCGCGGCGTCCGCCTGGACTGACGGCACGCCACCGGGCGCGCTCCGCCCCCGCGCTCCCACGCGCCCGCGCGAGGCCGGACAAGGGCTCAGCCCCCGATCGGCTTCGCGCCGGTGGCCTGGGCCAGCAGGGCCTCGTACACCTCGGGGTCGGTGGTGTGCTCGCCGAGCCGGACGGTCTTGCGGCCGCCGTGGTAGTCGCTGGACCCGGTGACCAGCAGCCCGAGTTCGCCGGCCAGGCCGCGCAGCCGGGCCCTGGTCTCCTCGTCGTGGTCGGTGTGGTCGACCTCCAGCCCGGCCAGCCCGGCCGCCGCGAGCTCGGCGATCACCTCGTCGGAGACCGTCCGCCCGCGCTTGACCGCGCCGGGGTGGGCGAACACCGGTACCCCGCCGGCCGCCCGGACCAGCCGGACCGCCTGGACCGGGTCGGTCTCGTGCTTGCGCACGTCCGCCCGGCCGCCGTTGGCGAGCCACCTGGCGGTGAAGGCGTCCGAGACGGTCGCCACCACGCCCGCCTCGACCAGCGCGCTCGCGATGTGCGGGCGGCCGACCGAGCCGTCGCCCGCGATCCGCTGCACCTGCTCCCAGCTGATGTCCGCGCCGAGCTCCCGGCAGCGCTCGACGATCGCCCGCCCGCGCCGGAACCGGTCGGTGCGCACCAGCTCCCGTTCGGCCGCGAAGGCGGGCTCGGCCGGGTCGAACAGGTACGCCAGCAGGTGCATGCTGATGCCGTCCACGACGCAGGACAGCTCCGCCCCGGGGACGACGGCCAGCCGGCTGCCGGCCGGCAGCGCGTGCACCGCCCCGGCGGCCGCGGCGTGCCCCGCGACGGTGTCGTGGTCGGTGAGCGCGACGACGTCGAGGCCCGCGGCCACCGCCGCCGCGACCAGCTCGGCCGGGCTGTCGGTGCCGTCGGACGCGGTGCTGTGGGCGTGCAGGTCGATGCGCACGGGTCGGACCTCCTGGGGCTCGCGGATGCGGCCCAGGATAGGGCGCTCAACCCAGCAGGCGGGGGGAGAGGGCTCCGCAGGGCAGGAGGTCCAGCTCGGCGCCGGCCTCGCGCAGGTCGGTGAGCACCAGTTCGTCGTACATCACCAGCGCCGACTGCTCGGGCCACGCGACCGCCCACAGCCAGAGCCCGCGGGCCTCGCCGACGAACACCGCGCGGTCGACCGGGGCGTCCGGGACGTGGAACATCGGGGTGGGCCGTCCGGCGGCCATCAGCTTGGCATCGGCGGGCTTGTAGAGGGTGACGGACTCGCCCGGGTCGGGCCCGGCCATCCCGGCGTACCGGGCGCCGAGGCCGACGCCCAGCTCCTCGGCGACCAGCACCAGCTCGCCGAAGCCGCCGAGCGGGGCCGGCCCGGAGCAGGCGACGGCGGTGGCGCGGGCGCCGGAGACGTCGTCACCGACGTGCGCGATGCCGGTGTAGAGCCAGCCGACCGGGAGCGGCCAGGGCAGCCAGACGGGGACCTGGGAGCGGGCGACGGCGACGCCGAGCGCCTCCACGCTCGGGGGCAGCACCGGCTGCATCGGGTGCACGGCTCCGTGCCGGTCGCACTGCCAGGTGTCCGAAAACAAACCGGGGGCACGCACCCGACCGGCGCACCTCGGGCAGCTTGGCTCGCCCCTCATAGCCGACAACGCTCCTCCCTCCGGACCGCCGCGTCAAGGACGATCACCCGTACGGAGGGCTCGGCGGTACCTGTCGGTGGCGGGACGCCCGGTCCGGCGCGGGTGGGCGCGGGTGCGGGCGGCTCCGGATGGGGGATGTCCAGCGGCGGGCGGCGGCAAACGTCGGGCCGGTGGCGCCCGGGGTGGGCGCGGACGCACTGACGCCCCGTCATCGGCGATCGCGGTGACGGGGCGTCAGTCGGGTATCGGGACGTCCGGATCGGACGCTCCGGGCTCGTCGGCGGCGGGTGAGGTCTCCCGGTCGGAGGCGCCGCGCGGGGTCAGACGGTCGGGCACGGGCGGATGAGCAGGCGCTCGCCGGTGCGGGCGGCGGCCTGGACGAGTTCGCGGACGGTCTCGGCGTCGGCGATCACGCGGTCGGTGGCGGAGCCGTTGGCGTCGTCCAGTCGGAGGATCTCGAAGCGCATCGTCTTGGTCATGGGCGTCTCCTTTTCCGGCCCCGTCGGGAGGGGCTGCTGGGGCTGAGTCGGTATCAGCCCGTTCGGGGTCCTGCGGGTCGTCCGGCGGTGAGTCCGGACCGGCCTGCTCGTACGTGCGGCGGTCTGCTGCGGCAAGGGCTCCCCCTACTTGCCTGGTGCTGCTGGTGCCTCGTGAACCACGGTGTCGTGGCGGTGCTTCCGGGCCGTTGCCCGTCCGTTAAGTCCTGGTTTCAGTGGATTGAAACCCGCGGCGGGCCGGTGATGATTCCCGGACAGAATCAAAGATTACCGTAACTAACGAATTTTGTCGTGCGGTGAGCGCGGTCGACGTCCCGAAAGTGGTTCAGACCACGTCGTCAGCCGCCCAGAACGCGGCCAGTGCGCCCGCCGTCGCGGCCGGACGCTCGGCGTTGGGGGAGTGGCCGGCCTCCTCGACGATCACCCGGCGGGCGCCGAGCCGCTGCGCCATGCGCGTCTGCTCCGGCACCGGCCAGGCGTAGTCCCGTTCGCCGGAGAGCACCAGCACGGGGAGCCCGGCGGTGGCGGCGGCCAGCTCGTCCACCCGGTCCGGCGCGGCGACCAGGTGGCCGCCGGTGACGGCCAGCGCGCGCGGCACGCCGGCCAGCCAGCGGCGGTGCAGGAACGCGGCGACATCGGCGGCCGGGCGGCGCCTCTGGTCGCCGCTGCCCTCCTCCATCTGCCGCATGACCTGCCAGATCTCCTCCAGGCTCAGCACCGGCAGCGCGTCGAGCAGCAGTTTGGTGCGGGCCGCCTCGGCCGGGTCGATCGCGCCCGCCCCGGTGGACATCAGCGTCAGCGAGGCCCACGGCAGGGGCCCGTCGGCCGCCGCCGCGAGCACCGCCTCCCGGACCACCTGGCCGCCGAAGGAGTGCCCCAGCAGGTGCAGCGGCCCGTCGTCGGCCAGCGCCAGGGTGAGCGCCCGCACGTCCGCCCCCAGGGCCTCGACGGCGTACGCGGCCGGGTCGTCCGGCCCGCCGGTCTCGTACTGCCCGCGCTGGTCGACGGCGGTCACCCGGTAGCCGGCAGCCGCGAGCGGCTCCAGCAGCCCGATGAAGTCCTCCTTGCTGCCGGTGAACCCGGGAACCAGGAGGGCCGACCCCCGCACCGCCCCACCGGGCTCGGCCCGCAGCGCCGCGAACCCGCCCCGCTCGGTCGCGATCCGCACGGCGCGGGCACAGCGAGGAAGGGTGAGGAACTGTGGCGTGCTCATGGACCTGTCTCTCCTACGCGCGACAACCCGGGGCGACCTCCGAGCCTAGGCCTGCCCACGGACTCCCGCCGTCCACGTGGAGGCGCGGGGCACCGGCTGGGCCGCACCTGCGCGGGCGGGTGCCTTGGGCGCGCCGGGGAAGTCCCGTGCACCTATGGGACACCCCCTCCGGGGCGGGTGCGTCAGCTTTCCGGGGTCACCTCGGCGGCCTTGCGGGTGCGGGTCCGGCGGCGCGGGGCCGGGACCTCGGCGACCGCCTCGGTGGCCGGGGCCTCGGTGACAGCCTCGGCCTTGGGCTTGCGGGTGCG